>JAJONK010000011.1 GCA_021323355.1 Deltaproteobacteria bacterium | reverse complement strand
CGGAAACCTACGGTTTCCTGCGTCTATCGAAGCGGCTCACGTTTACGCCAGCTCTTCAAACGTAAGCTGCTCGTTTGTATAGACGCAGAGACTGGCGGCAACGCGCATCGATTCTTCAGCAATCGCGCGCGCGTCAAGCTGACTGTGCTTCACAAGTACCCGAGCTGCTGCCAACGCGAAATTTCCTCCCGAACCGACAGCAATGACTCCATCGTCGGGTTCTATGACATCGCCGGCTCCGGAAATCACCAACAGGTCATCGAAGTCGGCGATGATTAGTAGCGCTTCCAGTCGTCGCAAAATTCGATCTGTACGCCAGTCCTTCGCGAGCTCCACTGCCGCCCGCTTGAGATTGCCGTTGAACTGTTCCAGTTTGGCTTCAAACTTCTCGAACAAAGTAAATGCGTCGGCAGTGGCGCCGGCAAAACCGGCGATGACTTTGTCGTGATGAAGCTTGCGCACCTTCCGGGCGCTATGCTTCATCACGGTCTGCCCGAGACTCACCTGTCCGTCGCCGACGACCACCACTTTTCCTCGGTGTCGAATCGCTAGTATTGTCGTTCCTTCAAACATCGTTCAACTCACCATTCATCATTCAAATTTCGATGATCCACGATTCGAAGATAATCTCGCGGTAACTCGCGCGTATCGCTTAAGCCCTGCTTCAGGCGCGTGGATGAGCTTTATCGTACACCGCCGTTAACTGATCCAAGTTTAGGTGCGTATAGTGTTGAGTTGTGGAAAGACTCGCATGACCAAGCATTTCCTGTATCACTCGAAGATCGGCGCCGCTATTTAAAAGGTGAGTAGCAAACGTGTGCCGCAAACCGTGCGGGGCGATATGCACCGGGATCCCGCAAGCTTTCAAATGCTTTTCAACGCTGCGCCCTACACTTCGGGTCGTCATCCTTTTACCACGGCGGTTAAGAAAGACCGCATTTTCGCCTTTGCAGGGCAGATTCCAATTCTTTTTATGTTCTAAACTATAATCTTGTAGCGCTTGCATTGCTATCGTGCCAATCGGCACGACGCGCTCTTTGGAGCCTTTTCCGATCACTCGGATGATGCCCAGCTGAAAATCAATATCACTCCAGTTAAGCCCGACCAATTCACTGGCCCGTATTCCCGTCGAATAAAACACCTCGAGCATGGCTCGATCGCGCACATCTAACGATCCTTTGATCGCGATATTGCCCAGGAGCTGGAACACATCGTCCACCGAGAGAAAAGAGGGCAGCGGCTTGTCCTGCTTGGGCGTCTGAATCAGCAATATAGGGTTTGTTGCGATCTGCCCGGTGGCCGCCAAATATTTAAAGAATCCTTTCAGCGCCGCCAGCTTGCGCCCCACAGAACTCTTTTTGCGATGCTTGTTTATTGAAGCCAGGTAAGCGCGCACGATATGAATGTCCAGTCTTTGCTCGTCTATGTTCCCGTTTTCGTCCAGACAAAAATCGCTATCGCGAAGAAACTGCTGGAACTGATTGAGATCGCTTAGGTAATTTCTCAGTGTGTGCGACGAGAGATTGCGCTGATCGCGGAGGTGATCGATAAATCTCTTAATAAGCTCGTTCACTTGTGCTGCTGGGCCAGATCTTTCAAAGGATAACATGCCGGCCCATCAAACGAAATCGGCAAGTTCAATGTTTCTGCTGTCCATCGATCTCGACAGCTGACTTCAAAGTTAAATAAATCTGAGCTAGAGTCCTGCTAATTCGCGCGAGTCAAATGTTGGAAGAAAGAATATCTTTCGGTAGTAGCGGCGCTAAAAATATCGTTGGCATACTGCATCATCCGGCCGGCGATTTGCCCTGCGGTGCGATTATCCTGTGCCACGGCATGGACTCCAACAAGGACAGCGAAAAATTGATTTCTCTCAGTCGCGGTTTAGCTACAAGCGGGTTTCTCACGCTCAGATTTGATTTTGCATACGTCGGCGAATCCAGCGAGAGGTTTGAAGACATCACCTACAGCGGCGAGGTCGAGGACCTGCGCGGCGCATGTTCTTTTATCCGCGAGCGTTATTCTGGCGACATCGGAATTCTCGGCTCCAGCATGGGCGGCACTGTGGCTCTGCTGTTTGCTGCCGAAGATCCAGGCATTGCTGCTCTGGTCACGATCGCCGCGCCGGTCCACCCTGAAGCTTTCCCGCGCCGGATTCTCAGCCCGGACGCATTGCAAAAATGGCGCGACCGCGGCTTCACCTTCTACAACAGGCAGCGGCTTAATCTGGCGTTGCTTGAGGACTTAGAATCCCTCAATGTCATCGAATCCGCGCGCAAAATCGCTTGTCCGGTACTGATCATTCATGGCGAAAGCGACGAGGTCGTGCCGGTCGAAGAAGCGCATGAACTGAACGCATGCATCTCGGGTAAAAAAAAATTGTTGATATTGAAAGGAACCGACCATCGCCTGTCCAATCCGCTGATGATGCAGCAAGCTCTTACCGAAGCCGTCGATTGGCTCACGGCACACGTTGGTCGTCGCGCCAAATGAAAATCATTCGCACATATTCCTGTGTGCTTTTTGCTCTTATCGCTCTATTAGCCATTGGCTGCGGTCGCGATCTCAGCACTGCGCAAGGCGTAACCGAAGCCTTCGTCGATCACCATTATGTGAGTTTCGACCTGCAAAAGGCCAAAGATTACACAGTCAGTATCGCTTTGGAAAAGGTTAATGATGAGATCAGGCTAACCACGGGCCAGACAATCGATGCCTCGACTCAGAAGCCTCGAGTCAACTACCGGCTACTAGAGAAAAAGGAGGGAGAACGGCGAGCCTCTTTTCTTTACGAAGGGACGATACAATCCGACGATGGCACCTCTTTTACCCGCAAGTGGTTGATAGCCGCGCGCAGAGACGGAGATCACTGGCGCGTGTCGAACTTTACCGAATCTGACTGACAGGAGCCTACGCTTTCAGCCTGCGTTTATGTTGGTCAGGCTCCTGCCGGCTGCGCGTGCACCGTGACCGGCGGAACTGCCTTAGGCTTGGTTTTAATCTGCAATGCCAGTCCCGCGGCGACCAGCGCAATCACCCCGCCTGAAAAAAAGGCAGAATGATAGTCGCCCAACCAGGTGCGAAGCGCGCCCGCGCTTGAAGCCATAATCGCCGCGCCGATCTGATGCGACATAAAAATCCAGCCATAAACCTTACCTACGTTCTGCTTGCCGAACGTGTCCGCAGTGATCGCCATCGACGGCGGCACTGTGGCGAACCAATCCAATCCGTAAATCACCGCGAAAAGAAAAAATCCTGAAATACTATGAACAAACGGCAGCATGAGCAGCGAAAGCCCGCGGAGCGCGTACACCAACGCCAGCCATCGTTGCGGCTGGACACGGTCAATCATCCAACCTGAAAAAATCGTGCCGACCATATTGAGCGCGCCCATAACGCCGAGTAAAGACGCCGCAGTGATCTGTGGAATACCTCGGTCGATTTCGTGGGGAATCAAATGGGTGCCGATCAGACCGTTGGCGGTTCCGCCGCAAACAAAGAAGCTAGCCGCCAATAGCCAGAAGGTTGGATGGGAAATCACTTCGCGCGCTGTGATAGTGGCATTGCCAGATCGCATGCCCCGCAGCGAAGCCACGCCGCCTGAACTTGCACCCGCCGGATCTCCCGCTCCATAAGGTTCCAGTCCGACTTCAGACGGGTCATCGCGCATGAAAAAGTAAATCAGCGGCACCAAGATGATAGCAACAATGATCAACGCCATGGATCCCATGCGCCAGCCGGCATAAGTGATTGCGGCCATGAACAAAGGCAGGAAGATTATCTGCCCGGTGGAGCTGGCGCTGCCAAGAATCCCCAGTGCCAGGCCGCGTCTGGCGACGAACCAGCGGTTCCCCACGGTCGCCGTTAGAACCGAGCCCACCCCGCCTGCCCCAAGTCCAACAACCACTCCCCAAACCAGAAAAAATTGCCAGAACTGATCCATTGCCATCGTGCCGCTTACGCCGAAAATCAACAGAGCCAGGCTGCCGATCATGACTTTGCGCGGACCATACTTGTCGATCAGCCAGCCGCTGATCGGCGCGGCAACGCCAAATAGCAATAGATTCATGCTGACGGCCGAGGCGATCAGGGCTCGGCTCCAGCCAAATTCAGCTTCCAAAGGGTGAATCAGCACCGACGGCGAGGAACGAACCCCGGCACTGGTCAATGTTGTCAGAAAGACAATCGATAAAACGAACCAACCATAATAAAAAGGCAAAGATAACGGCGGGCGCGCTGCGGTACTTATCTTGTTGTTCTGCATCATTTTATATAAACCAGTTCGGGCTTACTTCACAAACCCGGTCGGTCGCTGCCTGGGTTGACCCCAAAGCATCCGGGCAAACACTTTGTTACTATACGGACAGCCGCTACCAAGAACCTAACCGCCGCGCTGAGACAAGGCTTCAATATCATTTAGGATTATAGGGTCGCGATGAAAGAAAAATTATCCTCGCTGGTTGTGTTCGTTTGGCTACTCGCTTTCGGAGTTGTTGAGGCAACTGCAGACTTTCCCGAGGAAATCCCTTTTGTCCCGACGCCCATCGAAGTCATCGACAAAATGCTCGAAATGGCTCAGATCCAGAAAAATGATGTGGTGTATGACCTCGGCAGCGGCGACGGTCGGGTCGTGATTCGCGCCGCCAAGAAGTACGGCGCGCGCGGCGTCGGCATCGAGATGGACCAGACGCTCCTGGATAAAGCGCGCAAATCCGCCGAGGTGGAAGGCGTCAGTCACCTAGTCGAATTTCGCGCAGAAGATGCTTTGAAGACCGATCTTTCACCGGCAACAGTGGTAACGCTTTACATGCTTCCGTGGTTCAATGAAGCTATGAAGCCCAATTTCAGAAATTACCTTAAACCGGGATCCCGCATTGTCGCTCACGACTTCGGCATCGAAGGTTGGACACCCGATAAGACGGAAAAGTTAGCTGAACCGGAGAAGAAAGCCGGCGGATACGTTCACTACCACACCATTTTTTTGTGGAATGTCCGTGAGAACTAACTTCCGCGATTCGCAACGCATGCTTAGGCGCAGGCCAGCAACTCTGCCGGAGTGAGTTCGGCAAGCACAACCTTCAGTAACCTGGATATCGATTTATCGCTGCAAACTACCCCAGTGAGCCGATCATGCACCACTGCGCGGTGGTGCCAGCCTTGTGAATCATCGTGATCCAGCGCGCGCTTTAAGGATGAGGACGGCATCTCCCGTCCCAGGCTAGCCATGAGCTTGTACAAAGCTTCACGTGTGCTCCATAAGCGATAGAATGCCGCAATCCGATCATCATCTGGTTGCTGCATCAGCCAAAGCTGCTCGTTAGGCTCAAATGCCGCTTGGCTAAGAGCGACAATATCACGATCGGGATGGTTGACTTCTAGATCGAAGCCCAACATCACGTCGGTGCTGAGCGCGCAGCCGACCCAATTCCCACTGTGAGAGATGCTGAAATTCGGCGGTGAGGATTGTCCATCGGCAAAGAAAAGCTTTGGAGCGGATCCCACCCGGTCTATTACTGTGATGTCATGAACCGGCACATTCATCATCTTGGAAACCGCTACTCGAAGGAGCATTCGCCCAACCAGGAACTGCCGCTTACGCTGTTTCCGCGCAAATCTGGCGTATCGGTGAGCCTCGGACGCGGCGAGTCGCTGCTCGAAACCAGCGACAGCAAACTCAGTTACCCGTTGAATGTCGAGCAACCAGACCGTTGCGCAGCGGCTGTTTCGCTCATCCATCGGCAAGTTTTACGAAATCACCTTTCAAAGCCACGCCAGCAATGATCGCCCCCGCGTGGCATTCGAACTCGGTCGCGCTCGACATTACTTTTTTGTTGTAATAGCTAACGATGTTGACGACAGCGTTTGCGCCCAGTTGCTGCGCGCGTGTTTGGAGCGCCACCATAGCTGAAAGGAAGGCCCAATTGCAGGCTTTCTCATCGGATTTGCCAAACGCATTGGTCTTGCGATTGGATACATCGCTGCCTAAATTCGTTAAAACCTGCGGCGGCAATTGATCACCGAAGTAGAACTTTACTGAACCATCAAGCTTCTCCTGCGTGTCTTTAACCTCCAACGCAATCGCAATCGGCAGGAGATGTCTCGTGTCGCGCCCGTGTGCGGGTAGACCAATTGCCAGACACAGAATCAAAACTGCCACCGACATCACATTTCTCATTTGTTCCCTTTCGACTTTCGTCGCACGGCCACGTTCGCCTCAATCGTACTTCTTGAAGATCAACGAAGTATTAATACCGCCGAAGGCGAAATTGTTGGACATGACATATTCGCATTCGAGATGCCGGCCGGCGCCGACAATGTAGTCGAGATCGGCACAGTGCGGATCGATCCGCGAAAGATTGATCGTCGGCGCAAACCACGCTGCGCGCATCATTTCGATGCTGATCCATGATTCCAAAGCGCCGCAAGCTCCGAGCGTGTGTCCCATGTAGCTTTTAAGAGAACTGATCGGCACCTGACCGCCGAAAACTTGCCGCGTAGCTTGAGATTCCGCGATATCGCCGTGTTCGGTCGCGGTCCCGTGAGCGTTGACATAACCGATAGACGATGGCGGGATACCGGCGTCAGCCAGCGCCAACTCCATCGCAATTTGCATAGTGCGCGCATTTGGCTGGGTGATGTGACTGCCGTCGCTGTTGGTGCCGAAGCCGACCACTTCGGCAAAGATTTTAGCGCCGCGGGCGCGGGCATGTTCGAGATTTTCCAAAACCAAGCTGCCAGCGCCCTCGCCAAGGACCAGGCCATCGCGCTCTGCATCGAAAGGGCGCGGCGTCGAGTCGGCGGCTTCGTTGCGCGCGCTGGTGGCAAATAGAGTATCAAAAACTGCTACCTCGGTGACGCACAGTTCTTCGGCACCGCCGGCAATCATCGCTCGCTGACGCCCGCTGCGAATGGTTTCATATGCGTACCCGATTCCTTGACTACCCGAGGTACAAGCGCTGGAGGTTGTGACAATCCGGCCCGTAATGCCCAAAAAAACCCCGAGATTTACCGGCGCGGTATGCCCCATCATTTTTATGTAAGTCGTCGCATTGATGCCCTTGGTACTTTTTTCATCGATCATCTTGCCGAAATCGCAAATAGCTTTGGGGGTGCCGGCCGAAGAGCCATAGGCGATGCCCAAGTGACCGCTTTTCAACAGCGGGTCATCGAGCAGCCCGGCATCGAGTAAAGCTAGTTCGCTGGCGCGGGTAGCCATCAAAGCTACTCTCCCCATGCTGCGGGTTGCCTTATTCGTGTAGCGTTCCGACAGCTCGAACGGCGCCGCCGGCGCCCCCAGCAACGTATTCAGACCATCGTAGTCGGACCACTCCGGCATGCGCATGACGGCATTGCGATAGCTTCCCAAGCGCGCCCGAATGCTCGCCCAATGGTTGCCGATGGGGCTGATACCAGCCATGCCGGTGACCGCGACCCGTCGCCTCATATGAGCCCGCCATTGACCGAGATGACTTGGCGAGTGATGTATGCCGCCCCGTCCGTAAGCAGGAAACTCACTGCTGCCGCGACCTCATCGGGAGTGCCAGTTCGACCCGCAGGAATCAGTTTGAGTATTTCATCCACAGGCGCATGATCGATCATTTCTGTCTCGATCAGTCCCGGAGCGACGCAGTTTACAGTGATCTCGCGTTTTGCCAGCTCCAGCGCCAACGCTTTTGTCGCACCAATGATGCCCGCCTTCGCTGCGCTGTAATTCACTTGACCGCGATTGCCCATCAACCCGGACGCCGACGCCAAAGTGACAATCCGCCCCGGCGCTCGTCGCCGCACCAACGGCATGATCAAGGGATTGAGCACATTATAAAAACCGTCGAGATTTGTTCTGAGAACAACGTCCCAATCGTCTCCTGACATGGCAGGGAAAACACTGTCGCGAGCAACGCCGGCGTTACATACGACACCGTAGTAACAGCCATGCCGCTCAACGTCCTCTTCCAGTGTTGCTGCGGCGGTGGCGCGATCGCCAATATCGAATTGCAAGACGCGAGCTTGCCGGCCGAGTGCGACAATGGATCGGCCTAATTCATCGGCCTCTTCGCGGCGCGCGCGGCAATGCGCCACGATGTCGTAACCATCCCGCGCGAGCCGATAAGCGATGGCTTTCCCGATGCCGCGGCTGGAGCCGGTTACCAGGACGGTTTTATTCATTCGAGCTCCCTTTGATGAAATCAACGGCATCGGCCGGTTGAAATACCGTGAGCGTGGCTGTGGCGACTTCTTGTTCCTCATGCTCGATACGGCACTGAAACGAGCCTAAACCATTGTCGCTCTGCAACACGCGCCGGACATGGACTCTGAGCAAGCTGCCCGGACTGAACATCGGCAGGGTACACTCATACCGTCTTGCTCCGAGTAAAAACCCGGGCTTGACAGCTTCGCCGCGCGCGTAAGCGGTATATCCTGCGAAAGCAGCTATGGTTTGGGCCATGTATTCGAGACCCACCCAGGCGCCGACGCCGTCCGCCGCGCAGAACAAGCTATCAAGCCGGATACGCACCTCCGCGCACAGGCTCTCTTCATCTGCCGCGATTACCCGATCGAGTAGCACCATTGCGCCACTGTGCGGAATCAAAGACCTAATATCCGGCCAACTCATCTCATCCTTCGAAATCAAAAGATCCAAACTATCGCATTGCTCTCCTAAGACATCTCACTGCCGTGAATGGAAACCACATAGAGCCTCGTCACAATTTGAGAATCTGATGTCAGGCGACGTCATCTCATCCTCTGCCAAAAACGAGGGCTGCATTGGCGCCCCCAAAAGCGAACGAATTGCTCAATATCCAATCCAAGGGCCGGCCAAGATGGCTACCTGGTTGCGCCACATTCAGCGCCGGCAGGGTCGGATCGGATATGCCATCCCAGAGATGCGGCGGAAATCTGCCGGCAGGGTTATCATCCTGCATCGCCAACCAACACAATCCAGCCTCGATGGCCCCAGCCGCCCCTAGCGCATGCCCGGTCAATGGTTTGGTCGAGCTCACCGCAACCGCATCACCGAAGAGCGCGTGGATGACGCGCGCTTCCATGGCGTCGTTCTGCACAGTTCCAGTACCATGGAGGTTTACGTAGTCGATCGTCTCGGCAGAAATTCCAGCGCGTGAAAGAGCCCGTTCGACGGCCAGACGCGCCCCCGCGCCGCTGGGGTCCGGAGCTGACATATGATAGCCGTCAGACGATTCGCCCCAGCCGCGCAGTGCGACAGGTCCAGGCTCACGGCTCATTAAGAATAACGCGCCGCCTTCGCCGATATTGATGCCATTGCGATTACGGCTGAGCGGATTGCATCGTGTCGCACTGACGGATTCGAGAGCGGCAAAACCGGCAACCGTAAACCCGCATAGAGTATCCACGCCGCCGGTTAAAACCGCATCGCAAGCCCCCGCGCACAGCAAACGAGCGGCGCTGGCGAGGGCCTTGGCGCTTGAAGCGCAGGCACTCGAATGGACGTATGCCGGCCCCCAAACGCCAAGCTCGTCTGCGAGCAGAGTAGCCAGAGAGCTCAATTCCTGCTGCCCATAGTGGAACTGGTCCGGCAGGCTTCCATTCCTGGTGAAGTGATGAAACGCGGCTTCGCTCTCGGCGATTCCGGAAGTACTGGTGCCGATCACAATCCCGAGACGCCCCTTGCCATAGTGCTCAATCGCGCTATCGACCGCAGTTCGGATCTGCGCCAATGCAGCCAATGCCACTTGATTGTTGCGGCTCCTTGCGATGGCGTCCAAATGGCTGACTGCCGGCAGCGGCAGCTCGGCATCGATGCGGCCCAGGGGCAGCAGTCGTCCAGGCGAATACTCCTCAGACAACGAAACGCCGCTTTGCCCTGTATCCAGCAGCCGCTGTTTCACCTGCTCACCGGAATTCCCTAATGGGCAGACGATTCCAAGTTGATTGAGGTAAATCATCTAAGGCTCATCGGGACGGATTGGATGGTTATGCGATAATCAAACTGCAGGTTGGTTACTTCGACTTTGCCGCTCCAAAGCGGCAAGGCACTGTAATCAATTACCATGATGGCTAAACCATCTTGTCGGATGGTGCGGCGCAAATCGCTCTCTTCGATGCTCCAGCCCACGGGTAAGGCTTGCCGGATTGCATCAACCGGCCAAAGTGTGAGTTGTAGGTTTTCAAGCACCTCTTCGCCGCGCAGTTGAACTGGCCACATCGGGTGGCGCCATGATTGTATGGTCTTGCCATCGTAATGAAGCGACAACACTCTCTGGCCGAGCGCGAGGCCAACCAAATCGATTCGTGCAGCGTCGACTTCGAGTGCGACGTCGAGCTGAGCGCTGCGGCCCTGCCCTTCTACATCCAGACGCTGCTGCAAGCTGATCGATTCCCCGAGCGCCGACGGCCTCAACTTCAGGCCCACACCGACCGGCCTTGACTCTGGCGCGACACACGCACCGAGCGACAAAGCCAGAAATGCAAACATGGTGGCGTGTCGGACCAGCAGCGCTACGAGCACAACTCCTCCAATGCCGCCAATCGCCGTCTCGGCTCGCGCACATAAGGATTGCTTTCATCCCAAGCGTACCCGGCGAGGATCGCCGAGATCATGCGCCGAATTTCCACGGGTTGGTTGTGGTGGAAAACGATCCGCTGAAAGCCTCCGCGGTACCAAGATTCGACAAAGGCCCGGAAGGTATCAACGCCTATTTTGAGCGGCTCAGCGTATTCGCTAGACCAGTCGACCATCTCGCCGGCGAAGCGACGCTGCAGGACTGCGGCGGCAAGGCTCGCAGATTTGAAAGCGATCGTAACCCCGGACGAAAAAATCGGATCGAGAAACTCCCCAGCATTACCAAGCAGGGCGTAACCTGGACCCGATAACGATTTGACGTTGGCCGAATAACCAACGATGCGTCGCGCCGGGGTATCCCAACAGGCATTTTCAAGCAGATTGGCCAAGGTACGGTCTTCGCCTACCAAGGCCTGCAATCGCTGCGTATCCGTTCCCTGATAATGCTCGAGCAAAGCGGGTTCAGTCACAACCCCCAGAGAACAGCGGCCGGCGGCAAAGGGGATCAACCAAAACCACACGTCGGGACGTTGCGGGTGAACTATCACTCGTATCTTGTTGCGGTCAAACTCTGAGTGTGTGATCCGGTCTTCGATGTGCGTGAATATGGCGCTGCGCACGGGAAAGTTTGACGGCGTCTCTAATTTCAGCAGGCGCGGCAGAATCCGCCCGAAACCGCTGGCGTCCAGAATGAAACGTGCTTCGACAAGATAATGTTCGCCCTCTGGATCCTTAACTTTCACCCGAGGCCGGTTGCCGCTGACATCGATAGCGACTACTTCGTGGCGGTAGCTTACTTCGGCCCCCTGAGCCTCTGCCTCTAGAGCCAGCAGATGATCAAAGCAAGCCCGCGGCACCTGGTAGGTAGTGCTCCAGCCTGGTGAATATTTTTCGCTGAAATCGAATTCGCTGTATTGCCGGCCGCGCGCGAAAGCGGCGCCGTTCTTCAACTGAAAACCGGCCTCAACTACGGCACGCAGCATACCGCCCTGCTCGAGGTACTCCATGCTCTGCGGCAGTAAACTCTCACCGATGCTGAAGCGCGGGAACTGCTCACGCTCGAGCATCAGAACTTGCCGGTCCTGCTGTCGCAGCAACGCCGCCGCTACGGATCCGGCCGGACCGGCGCCGATGATGACAACTTCCACCTTCTTCAACGTTTCTCCCGTAAGCCAGCCACTCTCATACGGTGACCCCAAGCCGCTCGCTGGGAATCTCATTGTCTCTTTCTGCAACAGCAAAACAGGGGACGACCAGACACACGGCGACTGTTCCGATTAACATGGTCAGGCCAAAAGCTTGCAAAGCAGGAGTCTTGCTTAAACTGAGCAGGCCGAATGAAAGCAACGTGTTGATTGCCGAAAGCGCCACCGAGAGCCAGGCGATCGCGTCGCGCCGGCCGAAATGCTCTTGCAAAAAAATCCCGTAATCGATGCCAATGCCCAGTAAGAGCATTAGTGCGAGCACATGGAACAACTGCAGACCCGCGCCGACGCTGCCCAGCAGCGCAAGCGTAGTCAGACTCGCGATTGCTGTTGGGGCGACTACTCGCCAGGTGTCGCGGCCATAGCGCAGGTAGAGCAAGCCGTAAACGGCAAAATAGGAAAATACCACGAGCCAGGTCATGTATTGGCGGTAAGCCGCTAGGACGGATGAAACTTCACTGACTTTGTCCACCCACTGAACTCCTTCGAGACCGCTGGCGGCTTGCTGCAGAATCGCTAGGTTATCTTTCTTCGCTCCCCGCACCCCGACAATGCTGGCGTATATGCCGTTCAGATTGCCGAGCCAGATAGGACGGCTCGGTTCAGCGATCGGCGATTTAAAAAAATTTTCGGGTGAAAGAGGCAAAGCGGATGCAAGCAGAGCTTCACGGGACCGGGACACCCATTTGTCGTTTTCCCCGAGTTTTTTCGCCAGCAGGGTGAGCGCGCCGCCGTCATTCAGAAGCTTGTTTTGAATAAGTTGCCGGTGCTCGCCCTGCACGTGCAAAGAAGGCACCCAATTCGATAGCGCCTGATAGCCGCTGATCAGGCGCTTTTCAATCATCGGCTCAAGCCGTTCTCTTAGCACTTCCTCGCGCTGAAGCACCGCCTCGGCTGTGGGCCCTCGAACTAAATAGAATTGAGCCGGCGCGGGGACGTCCAGCAGTTGGCTGAGCTTGATCTGCTCGTCGACCAGATGTTTGGGCGGATTCTGCAGCGACCGGATATCATCGTCTGTATGGAGCCGTGATAAGCCGAAAGCCGCCAAAGCAATCGCTAATAAACCAAACGCCAGCGTCCCTCGATTGCAACGCAGCACCGGCCAGTGCTGCATCGTGTCAGCGTACTTTTCGGCCAACCGCCCACTCTTAAATGTGCCGCTCCACGCCAAAGCCGGGAACCAACAGATCACAGTAAGCCATGCGAAAACCAACCCGACTGCGGAAAATACCGCCACCTGTCGCAAACCCGGAAATGGCGTCAACGCAAGGCCGAGATAGCCAATCACCGTCGTTACCAGGGCCAAAGTCAGCGCCGGCGTGAGCCGACGCAGTAATTGCCATGAGTTAAGTTGACGCGCATCCGCGGCGAATCGGTTGCATAGAAAATAGGTTCCATAATCCTGGGCGCCACCGATCAGACTGGCGCCGAATACCAGGGTCAGTAGGTGGATGCGATCGAAAACCACCCAGCAGACCGATAAAGCGCCTAGGCAACCGATAGCCACCGAAACAATCACCCAGGCTATCGGCTTTAACGAACGAAATGCGATCCAGGTCATCACAAGAATGCCGAGCATCGAGCCAAACCCGATGGTGCCGACTTCTCTCGTTGACTGCTCGGCCGCAGCGGCGGCATACAGGATCAGACCTGCCGACAAAACTTCAACGCCCGGAACGGCCTTGCGCGCGCTGTGCTTGGCTTTTTGGAGTAGCGGAACGATCGCCTGCTGGGCGGCTGTTGAAAAAGCAGCAACTCGCAACGTGAACGGCAAAACGACGTATTCGCGCCGGCCGTCGCTGATAGACAACCGACCGTCACGTGGCCGCACCGTCGTCTCTTGGGCGCGGGCCTGGGCCCATCCGCCAAACAAATTAAATGGATCATCGTGCCAGGGACTTAGGATCGAGCCGCCAAACGGCCTATAGAGCTTGCTCAATGCCTGGTCTACCCAAAACTGCGCCGGCTCGTGACGTAATGTCGATTCTTGCTCGGGTGTCAGCAAGCCCAGCCGATGTTGTCGGAACAATCCAAGCCACTCTTGCCGTGAATCAAACGCGGCGCGCTGCTCCAACTGCAGCAGATCGTTATGAGCCGACAACTCCGAGACGTACGCGTCAGCCGCATCTCGCGCTTGCGTCCAATCATCCGCGCCAATCAGGACGATCAGCCGCTGCTGTCCCGTATCAACCATCTGAGTAAAGGCTTGCTGCAATACGGGATCGCGTTGTTGAAGCGGCAGAAGCGCCAAAATATCGGTCTCCGGGGCGATCCGCTGGTTCAGCCAGAGATACGAGGTATGAACCACGAGCAAGCAGACCACCAGACTCCAGAGCCATGCCAGTAGCTTTAGCTGAGTCAAAATAGCTTGGCCTCATCAACATTCATGGCGCTGTCGCCGGTCTCGATTGCGATCAAGTCGATGCTCGTGCGATCGCCATTAGCTTCATCGATTGTAATGCCTCTGACATAGACGCCGCCTTTGAGCGCGATGCTGCCGATGGCCTTGGCCAAACCCGGTTCAAGCGCTTTGAGCGTTATGCTCCACGCCTTGTTTTGAACTGAGCCGTCGATTTCGAAGAGCTTTTCAAGCTGCCCGATATCGCCCGCGAGCAAGGCAAACAAAACCGTATTGATCAGCCGCACGGTAGGCTCTTTCTTGGCTTCAAGACGCAGCGCCACCTGATCTCCGCGCATTTGGACGATCTCATCACGGGTCAGCCGCAAGGTATTTGGAAACGGCTGTAGCGTGCGCCACACTACACCCTTATCGGCAACCACACAGAAGCGGCCGCTAGAGTTCACCGGATTTTTCAAACCGACTAGCTGCTTTTTTTGCTCAAAGCGGCCGCACAGGACCGCCGGTTTGAGAAGCATGGACTCGATGGTTGCTAAGGGCGCAGCGCCGAGAAGCGGCAGCGAGCACACCACAAGACAAAACCCGATGAGCTTCTTTCTTAACAAGCCGCAATTCCCATTCGTTCAAGAAGCACCGGCGGCGATACGAAGCACATCTCGCGGGTAGCGATGTCGACGGCGACTTGTGTGGTGCTGGCGCGGGTGAGACGGCGGCCGCTCTGCGCATCGGTGATGAGATAGCCGATCTTAAGCCGATTTTCCCACTCAAGGATTTCCGCCCGGAGCTTAATTCGCTGGCCGAAGATCGCCGGAGCAATGTAACGCAGGTGCATATCGATCACCGGCCAGACGTAACCCGATGCCTTCATCTGCCGGTAATTGTAATCGATGGTATCGAGCAAGACGCCGCGAACCATCTCCAGGTACTTGACGTAACGACCATGCCAAACGATTTCCATGGGATCGAGATCGAAGAACTCTATGTGTGTCTCGGTCTCGGCAATCCAGCGGCTCGACGGCTTATTCATATAGGTTCCATGCTCGACTGTGGATGCGTTCCAAAAGGAATCGCAAGTCCGGCTCGAGCCGTCGGTCTTCCTCGATGGCGGCAATGTCGTTCTCCAGATCGTGCAGCATTCTCTGTAGCGCCGGTTGCAGTTTCGCAGAGGGATTCAATCTGCGGCGAAGCCAGACACCCTGCCGGACTGTGATCAGCAGTGCCGCGACAACTGCCGCGACAACTTGCTCGGTCAATTCCAAGACGCGCAGGCAATCGCGTGCTGCGATCGTCCCCATGCTGACCTTGTCTTGATTGTGGCACTCGGTGGAACGCGAAAAGACCGAAGCCGGCATGGTCAGCTTTAGTGCTTCCGCCGTCCATGCCGAAGCGCTGATTTGCAGCGCCTTGAGTCCATGATTAATCGCTAGACGCGGCCCCTCAATGCCGGACAGATTGGCGGGCAAGCCATTGTTGAAACGACTGTCCACCAGGAGCGCCATTTGCCGGTCAAGAAGATCGGCCAAATTAGCGACGGCGTTTTTCATGCTGTCCATTGCGAACGCAATGTGACCGCCATAGAAGTGACCACCGTACAAAACCCGTTCACCGGCCGCATCTATGATCGGATTGTCATTAGCGCTGTTCAGTTCGTTCTCGATAGACTCGCGCAGCCACGGTAAGGCATCGGCCAGCACGCCGATGACGTGGGGTGCACAGCGAATCGAATAGCGGTCCTGAAGGCGCCTGCCGTTGCGCGGTGGTTCGTCGCATAACAAATCCGCGCGCAGCCAAGCGGCTACCCGCTGCTGCCCCCGATGAGGTTTGACGGAGAATAGTGTTTCGTCAAAATGATAGGCATTGCCGTCTAGAGCAAACAAGGCCAGCGCGGTAACCCGAGTCACCAACCGGCTTAGATACTCGGCGCGGGAGTAAGCGAGACATGCTAAAGCCGTCATCACCGCGGTGCCATTCATGATCGCGAGAGCTTCTTTCGGCCGCAGCCTTAACGGCGCGATTCCGGCCTCAGCCAAAGCCACGGCCGCGGATGCCGCAGCGCCTTCCCGCCACACTTCCCCCTCGCCGCAGAGTACGGCAGCTAGATACGAGAGCGGCGTCAGATCACCGCTGGCGCCGACTGAACCTTCGGATGGAATTCTCGGTAACAGATCTGCGTTCAGCAAGCGCACCATTTGCTCCAACAATTCGACACTAACGCCGGAAAACCCCTTACATAGAGACGTCAAACGGGTCGCAATCACTGCGCGGGTTTGCCCGCGTGTGAGATACTCCCCGAGGCCGCAACCGTGATAAGTATAAAGGTGGCGCGGTAACTCGTCCGCTAATTCACTCCCGACCGGCACCATGCATGAATCGCCAAAACCCGTTGTCACGCCGTAAATCCTGCCGTCTTCAAGTAGGAGCCGGTCGACAAACTCCGCGCCCTGGGCAATAGCCGAGCGGAACTCCGGCGCCTGGCACAATATGGGCCGGGCTGATCTGTCGGCAACATCAACGATGTCTTCGATCTTCACCCAATCCAGGTTGAATCGGATAGTGCGGGTCGTTTTCCTGACGCCGATGCTCTCCATTTCAATTGTCCACGGTGGCCAGGCTCCAGAAATCGTAAAAGTTAAACCATTGCAGCGGCGCGCGGCGGCAGAAATGTTCGAGCCGCCGGGCATACTCTGTCGCTATGCGAGCAAGCGCCTGATCACGGCCTTTGCGCGGCAAGCGGATGACCTTATGAAATAGTTCGAAGTGAATTTCCGCCGTGACTCCGTGACTCATGGAAAACATCAAGTACACAGGGCAGTGGAACAAGTTTGCAAGAATGTACGGTCCGACCGGAAATGGCGCCACCGTTCCGAGAAACTCGGCCAGGGCGACACGCGGATGGGGTGATACCGGAATGCGGTCACCGGCTATAGCGACAAATTCTCCCTGGGCCACTTTCCTTGCGAGGACAATTGCGGTCGCCGGCGAAAGTTCCGTGACCTGCATGAGGTCCACCTGACTCTCGGGATTAAGATGCGCCAGCAGTCGATTGAATCGCTGCGCGTGTTTGGTATGGATCAGCACTGTCAATTTGAGACCGGGTAGCTGCTTGGAAAGGAAACGGCTTAATTCCAAATTTCCCAGGTGACAACAAATCAGCAAACCACCGCTTTGCGCGGCGGTTTGCGCCATGATCAACTCCTTACCGACGAATTTAACCTGATCAGTTTCATACAAACCGCTCCACAGGAGCATCTTTTCGAGAATGCTTTCGGCAAAGCAGGCAAAGTGGCGGAAGACGCTGAAGACACCCGGTTTAAGGATTACTTCTCCTCCCGACTGCGCCAATCGCCTTAAGTAGTCTTTGGATGCAGCCCTGGCTGCAGGTCGGGTCATCATGTACCACAGAGAACAACAGGTAAATCCCGGCGACGAAGCTGCACTCATTGATCTGAGCCCAGTGCCGTATACGGCGACCGGCAATGATTTGGCTCATCGCGCGCTCCATTTGCGGGCAATCAATATGGGCAGACGCAGCAACATTCCAAAAAACAACGTTGCGTGCATACGCGAGAGCAGCGCGCTGTCGAGGCAGCCACGGAAATGCGAAATTCCATCTGCCGGATAAGTAACCGGGGTGGAGACATTTAGAATCTGCAATCCATCCCAGTACAGCCGGACCAGCACTTCGGTATCGAAGTCCATGCCTGTGCCCAGTTTGATCCGCTGATCTAGCGCGATGAACGGACCAAGAGGATAGACTCGGAAACCGCACATCGAATCTTTGATTTGTCGGGACAAGGTATTGATCGATACCCAGATTGTGGTCAAGTAACGAGCATAGAGCCGCAACACCGGCACGGTGCTATCGTACTCCGGGTACCCGACAATCAGCGCGTCAGGATGCGCCAAGGCTTGCTCG
>JAJONK010000010.1 GCA_021323355.1 Deltaproteobacteria bacterium | reverse complement strand
GAGTATGGCGAAGCCGGGGTGTCACATGGTCGTATAGGTACTCGGGAATGCCAACGTAATGTCTGCGGCTTTGATTTCGTTCATGTTCTCTAAGAATATTGACTATACGCGGAATTTCCCCTGTGCCTATAAATAAATCGACCTCAGGCAATTCGGTTGCTAACTCTTGCGGGTACCGCTGCGATAGACAGCCCGCAACCACTAGCTTGCGCAGCGTCCCTTCCTGCTTGAGTCGGGAAATCTCGACGATTGTGTCTATCGACTCCGCTTTAGCCGCATCGATAAAGCCGCATGTATTGATCAGCACGACATCCGCCTCGGCCGGTTCCTGAACCATTTCATAATGGTCCTGGGCGAGCAGTCCGGACATCACTTCCGAATCGACCAGATTGCGGGCGCATCCTAAGCTGATGATGTTAAACTTCTGCTTTGGTTGCTTCACTGGCCCAACTCCACTATGTCGACCCCCTGAGGAATGTTTATTCGAAACAGCGAATCCTTAACCCCAACGCCTTTCTTCATATTGGAAAAACGCAAGCTTGTCAGATTGTTGGCGGCGTCGCGGATGCTTACCCAGACGATATCGGCTGAGCTCCGACTGACTCCGAGAAGGATTTCGCTAAATCCTCCAGCTTCGCCCTTGGGTTCTAGACGGAGAATGTATTCGTCCTTTTCAGTTGCCTTGAGCACGGCATTAAAATCTTTTTTCAAATTGCCCAGCCCAAGTAGAAAAGACAGCGGAATATCCGAGCGAAAGGCGTTTTTCAACGGACTCTTAATCACCTGGTTCTGTTCAGGTTGTAGAAAATAGAGGTGGCTTCCATCTGTCAGTACGATCTGGCCCTTGGGTTCTTCATAGCGCCACAGCATTTTGCCCGGGCGTTTGAACGACAATTTCCCCCACGCTTTCAAGCTGCGGTTAAGAGTTTTGACTTCGGTTTCCTGCTGAAAATCAGCGATGAAATCGATGGTAGCGTCATAGTTCTTCTGCAGCGCGTCGACGACCTGCTCGGCGCTTTTCGGCTCCGCCGCGGTAATCCAATCCTGCGCAGTCAAGCACAAGACAATCACCAGAGCCCCAAGCAGTCGTTTAAGCTTCAAGTTTTCTCGCATACACTTCTCTCGGCTTGGCGCCGTCTGCCGGGCCAATAACGCCATCGCGTTCCATCTGCTCAATCATCCGCGCAGCCCGGTTGTATCCTACCCGCAATCTCCGTTGAATCATAGAGATCGACGCTTGCTGAGTGTCGGTGACAATCGCCACTGCCTGATCATACATTTCATCGTACTCTTCGTCGGCGCCGGCGTTCTCGATATCCTTTTTGACGTCAAAAACATCGGGTCGGTACTGTGGTTGTCCCTGCTGTTTGATAAACTTCATCACCTTGCGCACTTCTTGATCCGATACGAAGGCTCCATGGATGCGCGTCAGTCGTGCCGTGCCCGGCGGTAAGAACAACAAGTCGCCGTTGCCTAAAAGCTTCTCGCCGCCCATCGAGTCCAGAATTGTCCGCGAATCGATTCGCGAGGTCACCTGAAATGAGATACGCGCCGGGAAATTCGCTTTGATCAAACCGGTGATGACATCCACAGAAGGGCGCTGAGTGGCAAGGATCAGGTGAATACCCGCGGCTCGTGCCTTCTGCGCAAGTCGGGTGATGTATTCTTCAATATCGCGTCCAACAGTCATCATTAAGTCGGCCAGCTCATCGATGATAATAACAATCCGTGGCAAATGCTCATGCACCAGCGGCGCTTCCTTTGCCAGGCTCCCACCCGGTGCATTCGAATCTTCGTCCGCTTGCGCTTCCGTCAGCTCAATAACGGGTTTCTTTACGGCGCCTTCTTTTTCCAGCGTTCGATTGTAATTGTCGATATTGCGCGCGCCTTTGTCTCTCATGAGCCGATAACGTCGATCCATCTCGTCCATGGCCCAGAAAAGCGCGGCGGCGGCTTTTTTTGGATCCGTCACCACAGGCACAAGAAGGTGGGGAATTTCTTCGTAAACGGTCAGCTCCAGCATTTTCGGATCCACCATGATGAATCGCACGTCTTGCGGCGTCGCTTTAAAGAGAATGCTCAGGATCATGGCGTTAATCGACACCGACTTGCCGGTTCCTGTGGCGCCGGCAACCAGCAGATGAGGCATGCGCCCCAGATCAGTGGCAAACGGTATTCCGCCAATATCCTTTCCTAGAGCTAATGTGATTTTTGAATCGACGGAATGATAGCTATCGCTCTCGATGATTTCTCTCAAATAAACCGTTTCGCGCCGGGGATTAGGGATTTCTATTCCAACCACCGATTCTCCCGGAATCGGTGCGAGAATACGCACGCTGACAGCGCGCAGCGCCATTGCGAGATCGTCAGCCAGCATGACGATGCGGCGTACCTTTACGCCGTCGGCCGGCTTAAACTCATACATGGTGATGACCGGGCCCGGACGAACCGCGACCACTTCGCCGTCGACGCCGAAATCAGCCAGTTTTTTTTGCAGGATGAGAGAGTTGGCATGCAGGCTGTTGGTGTCGACTTTGATTAACTGATTGGGATCGGGTGGGTCTAAGAGGTCGAGAGGCGGCAAGCGGTACCCTTCTCCAACTACCGGAAGTTTAAACTGCTCTTGCGGCGCAATCGGCTTTTTGACGACTTTTTTGATCAATTCTTCTTTAGCGTCAGCCTTTACAACGATGGGCGGCGGCACATAGTCGCGCCGTTCGTTCTTGATGTTTTCTCCCTTGGTTTTGTCTTTTTGCTGTTTGAGCTTGGTCAAACTCAAGCCGATCTTCGGTATGATAGTTTTCCTGAACTGGAGCAGTCGTTTGCCGCTGCGATCAAGCAGATCCGCCAGCGATATTTGCGAAACTGTCATGATTGCTAGAAGCGCGGTCGTAAGGATAATCAACGTTGCGCTGATGCGTCCAAACAACGGCACCAGAATGCTTTCCGTAAGAAAGCCTCCGATGATGCCGCCGGAGTCTCGCGCGTCTTCAGAGTCGATCCATAGGCTCAAAAGAACTGCTATGCCGACGAGAAGCACTGCGTAGCCGGTTGCCTTGGTAGCGCGAAGTCCTTTGACACCGGGGAGAAATAAGTGATAGGCAGCGAGGCCGAGGAAAATCGGCAGTAAATAGGCAGATAGGCCGAGGCCCTGCAACAGGAGATCGGCTAGAAAAGCCCCGACAAAGCCTCCCCAGTTATGAGCGATCAAACCAGAGGGCGTATTGAGCGAACGGTCATTTGGACTATACGAGACTAAGCTAATAATGATCAGAAGAGCGGTGAGGCTAATAACCACACCCCAGACTTCCCGGTTGAGCCGGCCTTTTTCCATGGCAGTAAGCGAACCTTAAGTTTCAACTATATACGGCAAAACTACAGGCCGCCGTTCTAGTTTCTTGCGGAAATGACGACGTAGCGCAATGCGAATCTCTTCCTGCAGCTCGGCTCGATCGGCGCGCGTTTCCCGGTTCATACCGCTAAAGGTTTCCAAGACGACTTTTCGAGCCTGTTCGAAAATCTCTTCGCCTTCTTCATCACGTACGAATCCGCGAGAAATCAAATCGGGCCCGGCGACAATTTCGCCGGATTGCTGGTGGATTGCCAGCACCGCGAGCACCATTCCGTCTTCTGACAAATGGCGCCGATCGCGAATCACAATAGGCCCGACATCGCCGATACCTTTGCCATCGACGAACACTTTGCCCACCTGAACGGGAGTTGTCTTGTGGGCGCCCTGGGCAGTTAGTTCCAAGACGTCGCCGTCTTCGAGAATAAAACAGTTACTCTCCGGGACGCCAACGTCTTGAGCCAACCGCTGATGGCGCACCAAGTGGCGGTACTCGCCGTGAATCGGCACGAAAAAGCGTGGACGAGTCAGCTGCAGCATTATCTTCAATTCTTCTTGGCTGGCATGCCCGGAGACGTGAATCTCGGAAACCTTTTCGTAGTGAACTTCTGCACCGCGGCGGTAGAGATGATTGATCAAGTTCGAAATGACCTTTTCGTTGCCGGGAATAAACTTCGAAGAGAGAATAACGTTGTCGCCGGGTTGAATTTTGATTGTCTTGTGGTCGTTGAGAGCTACCCGGTGCAAGACCGATAGCGGCTCACCCTGGCTGCCGGTGGTCAGAAACGTGAGGCGATCGGGGGCAAGATCTTGCCAACGATCATTTTCGGTCATGAAGCTTCTTGGAAGTCGGAGATAGCCGAGGTCGGCTGCGACCTGGCTGTTGCGCACCATGCTGCGGCCGCTGAGCACGACTCTGCGATCGCAACGCTCGGAAATTTCCAGCACTTGTTGGATCCTTGGAATGCTCGAAGCAAACGTCGAAACCAGCACCCTGCCGCTTGATTGCTGAAAAATCTGTTCCAGGTTCGTTCCAACTTCGCGTTCAGACCCGGTGTGGCCACGCCGTTCAACGTTGGTTGAGTCGGACAAGAGCAGAAGAACGCCTTTTTCTCCGTAGGCGGCGAATCTTTGAAAATCGAACATCTCGCCTTCCATTGGTGTGTTATCGATCTTGAAGTCACCTGTGTGAATGATCGTACCGACGGGCGTCTGTATTGCCAAGGCCAGGCAGTCCATCAGGCTATGCGTGACACGAATCCCTTCGAGCTTGAAAGGGCCTAGATCCCACAGTTTGCCGGCGGTGATCTCGCGAACATCGGCGACATCTTCCAGACCGTGTTCTCTGACTCGATTGCTGAGCAGACCCAGCGTCAAACGGGTGGCGTAGATCGGCACCGAGAGGCGCTCGAGAACATAGGGAACCGCCCCCATATGGTCTTCATGCGCATGGGTCAAAACAATCGCTTTGAGCTTGTGCTTGTTTTCCAGAAGATAGCTGATATCGGGGATGACCAGGTCGATGCCGAGCAAATCGGCCCCGGGAAACATCAGGCCGCAGTCGATGGCTATGGCCGCTTCGCCGTATTCGACCAGCATCATGTTGAGGCCAAACTCACCGAGACCGCCTAAAGGTATGATTCTTACGGATTCCATGCGGCTTTAAATGCTCCGTTTCTCCAACTGACGATTAGTGATGATGCTATGGCCTGAGTTTGCTGCGACTGAGGCCGAATCCACAGGTTCGCTTCGCAGATGTTTTTCAATTGCTTGTCGTACCTGGTTCGAGAGATGGCGGAGCGTGCCCGGGCCAAAACCATCGACCGCAATCGGTTCACTGATGATGACCTCAACGATTCCGCCCCTCAACCGCCATGCACCGACTGGCAGGATCTGCCGGCTGCCGTTGATAGTCACTGGAACAATAGGTCGGTTTGCCTGGGCGGCAAGTAAAAATCCACCTTTCTTAAACCGCAGCAGTTTCCCGTCTCGGCTGCGCGTCCCTTCCGGGAATACAACTATCGAAATACCGGCTGCCATCCGCTCTTTTGCGCGTTTTAAGCTTTTGACAGCAGTGAGAGGGTCCGCTCGATCGATTGTAATATGCCTGGAAGCCCACATCGCCCAGCCGAAAAACGGAATCCAAAGAAGCTCTCTTTTAGCGATCCAGCGCAACTGAAAACTTACCAGGCTGTGCACCAGAACTGGGATATCGAGATTGCTTTGGTGATTGACCATGAAAACATATTGTTGCCGTGAATCGATATGTTCGCCGCCGCCAACTCGCAATACAACCCCGCCCATGCGTAAGATTAAAGCCGTCCAAATCTGGCTTGCACGGTAGGCGACTTTGCCATGACGATCGAATAGGCCAAGAAAGATTGTCAGCACCGCAGCCGGTACCGTGATGAGCATAAAAACCGACAGCTTGAGCAGATAAAACATCAAGATCAAAGTAAGCTTGGCGAGTGCAAAACCGCGAAAATGCGCTAGCTTAGTCTAGTGTACGCATAAGCAAATTGCAATTCAGCGGAGACCCCGATGCATGCCGATTCTATCATTGACTATAAATAACGCGGGCGCTAAGTTGGCTGCACTGTTTGCTGCCGCAATGTAGCGGCCTGGAGGTGTTTCATGTCCGTTAACAAAGTAATTCTCATTGGAAACCTAGGCAAAGATCCCGAGCTTCGCTTCACTTCAACGGGGAGCGCGGTAGCGCGTTTTCCGATCGCTACTTCCGAAGTTTGGAACGACCGCGACGGCAACAAGCAGGAAAGAACCGAATGGCATAACATTATTGTATGGGGTAAGCAGGGTGAATCTTGCAGCCAATATCTCGCCAAAGGAAGGCAGGTTTTTGTCGAGGGCAGCATCCGCAGCCGGAGCTATGACGACAAGACCGGTACCAAGCGATATGTGACCGAGATCGTTGCGCAACGCATTAGATTTCTTGGCGGTGGCGGTGGCACCCGGATGGCGCCGGAGGTCGAAGGCGGCGGCACCGACGAAATATCAACTGGCAGTGGACAGCCGCCTTTCGATGACGACATACCGTTTTGAGGATTCGTCCCTATCCGATCAGATTCCTATCTTTACCAGCTAAAAAGGCCGAGATGTTCTCGGCCACCTCGCTTAGCAGCCTCTCTCGCGCTTGACGAGCGCTCCACGCCGTGTGCGGGGTCACCAGCAGATTGTCCAGTGCGCTCGCTGCCACGATGATCGGGTGATCCGCGGCCGGAGGTTCCTCGGTGATCACATCCAAGGCAGCTCCGGCCAGGCGCTGCTCGCGCAGCGCCTGAATCAATGCCGTTTCCTCGACCAAAGCGCCGCGCGCGGTATTGATCAGGATTGCCGATGGTTTCATCAACCTAAGCGTCTCATTATTGATCAGATTTTTTGTCTGGGGCGTTAGCGCGCAGTGCAGTGATACAATGTCAGCTTGCGGCAGCAATTGCTCTAAGGGGACTCGATGCGAGGCAGGCGCTTCCGCTGCTCCTTGACGAGCGGCCACCAGCACTTCCATGCCAAATCCCCGTGCCATCCGGGCAACCTCGCGGCCGATATTGCCGTAGCCAACGATAGCTAACGTCCTGCCGCTGAGCTCGATACTCGGATACGTCAGCAGTGAGAACACGGGACTTTTCTGCCACATCCCGGTCTTGACGTCAGCGGCGTACCGGCCTGCGTGAGTAGCCAGTTCTAAGATCAACGCCATCGTGAATTGCGCCACGGACTGCGCGGCATAGCCCGGGACATTGCAGACCTTGACGTTACGTCTGCGGGCCGCCGTGTGATCGATAATGTCGGTACCCGTGGCGGCCACTGCGATCAACGACAAGTTCTGCGACTCCGGCGCGGCGAGAGCCGCCTCAGAGATGGCTTGTTTGTTGGTGACCACTATGTCTTGACCGGCCAATCGACCAATGGTCTCACTTGGCTTGGTGACTTGGTAAATTTTGCAATCGCCGATCTCGCTGAAGCGTTCGAGTGAAACATCGCCGAACGTGGCGGCATCGAGGAACACGATCTTGGGCAAGGTCATCGTCGAAGCCGCCCGCGCCGCTCAAGTGCTTTTGCCTCATCCCACAACCGATCCATTTCTTCCAGGCTGGATTGATTTGGGGATTTTTCGGCTTGCCGCAGCTGATCCTCGAGGTAATTGAACCTCTCAATGAATTTATCGGTGGTTTGACTGGCAACCTCTTCTGCCTGAACCCCGAGAAAGCGCGCAAGATTAACTAATGAGAAAAACACATCGCCCAATTCCTCGCCGGTTCGTTGAGGATCGCCGGAGGCGCAGGCGGCTTTGAGTTCACTCAATTCCTCCTCCACCTTTTGCCACACCGGGTCTATCTTGGGCCAATCGAATCCAACCCGCGCGGCGCGCTCCGAAATGGTTTGGGCACGTGCCAACGCCGGCATGGATTTCGGCAGGCTGCCCAATGCTGAATTGGCCGTGCCGCCAGGGTTTTCTTGCGCCTTGATTTGTGCCCACTGTTTTGTCACGGCGTCCGCATCAGGCAAGGCGTCACGGTCGAAGACGTGGGGATGACGCCGGATAAGCTTCGCCACTAAGTTGCTAATCACTTGATTGGCAGTAAATGTGCCGTTTTCGGCGCCGATCTGGCAGTGGAAGACGATCTGATGCAGCAGGTCGGATAATTCTTCGGCAATATTGGCAGGATCGTTGCCGGCAAGCGCATCGAGAAGCTCATGGGTCTCTTCCAACAAAAACGACTTCAATGTTTGGTGCGTCTGTTCTCGATCCCACGGGCAGCCGTTCTCTCCGCGCAATTCGGCCATCAATTCCAAGAGCTCGGAAAACTTCTCTCCAGCTTTTTTGTGGTCGGACATAGCCTCCCCGAGAAGCGCAGCGGCACGAATTTTATTGCTTGAAGCAGCGTGTTAGATCTTACGCAGCTAAGCAATGATACCGATGGCAATGCCGGGTTAATACAAATAGAGCCTTAATCGAAGGAGTGAATCAATGTCAACTGCAACCATCGATGGACTGGAGGTTCGTTACCAAGTCTTCGGGTCCGGTGCTCCGCTGTTATTGTTTGCGCCCGGCGGATTTGATGCAACGATAGAGAAATGGCGCGCCGCCAGCGCCTGGACCGGCATTGATGCCCTGGATGCGCTGGCAATTCAATTTCAAGTGATTGCCTACGATCGGCGCGAATCCGGACAATCCGGAGGAAGAGTCGAACACCTCAGCTGGCGCACCTATGCGCGGCAGGCAAAAGCGTTACTGGATCAGCTCAAGATTGAATCTGCGCTCGTCCTGGGCGGGTGCATGGGTTGTTCGGTGGCACTGGCATTCGCGGTTGATTACCCGGAGGCGACCCGCGCGCTCTTGCTCCACTGGCCGGTCGGTGGTTTTCGGTGGAAAGCCACCGGTCGCGATCGATTTGAGCGCCATTACCGCCTCGCCAGCAGCCATGGTCTGCCCGGTGTTGTCGAGCGTGCGAGAATCGGCAAAAGCTTTTGGATGGATCCCGAAGCCGGTCCCTGGGCTTCCGTGATAGCTCGCGATCCATCATTTGCCGAGGACTTTATCCGTCAGGATTTGAATCGTTACCTCGGACTCGTTGCTGTCAGCGGCAGAGGCTTGTTCGATCGCGACACTGCGACCGGCGCAGCACCCGAGGAGATTATTGGCATTAACGCGCCGGCTCTCATCATTCCCGGTGACGACGCGTCCCACGCCACTTCTGCGGCGCATTATCTCCGCGAGTTGTTGCCGAATGGGAGCTTTTGGAATGTGTCGCCGTTGGCGCAGACCACCCGTGAAGTTTGCGACAGAATAATCGAGTTTTCTCGCCAACTGTCATGAGCCGTTACAGTCGGTCCGATAGGTTCGGAGTTTGACCTCGCGCGGATGGACCGATATAGAAAATCTTGTAGGAAGACTCCGGTTTCATACGATAAATATTTGCAGGGAGGCTCGTCATGGACGTTACCACATCAACTCTTCAATTGAGTACGGCCGATGGCAACATGGACGCGTTCGAAGCGCGGCCCAAAGATGGCGGGTCCTATCCCGGCATCGTTGTTTTGATGGAAGCTTTCGGTCTTAACGATCACATCAAGAAAGTGACCGAGCGGATTGCCCAAGAAGGCTACGTTGCGATTGCCCCGGATCTCTATCATCGAGAATCCGAGCGCATCATTCCGTACAGTGACATGAAAAAGGCAATCGGCACTATGAACCGCTTGCAGGATCCCAAAGTGATGGATGACGTGGGCGCGACCATCGCGCATTTGAAGGGGCAGAGCAACGTCAAATCTGGCGCCATCGGCGTTACCGGTTTTTGTATGGGCGGCCGTTATACTTATCTTGCGGCGGCGCATCATAACAAGGACGTCAAAGCGGCGGTGTGCTTTTATGGCGGTGGCATTCCGATGGGAGATCCGAGCCCGTTGTCGCGCACGGGTGAAATCACCTGTCCGATTTATCTCTTTTTCGGAGCCAAAGATCCGTTGATCCCAATGGATCAAGTCGGGCAGATCAACACAGAGCTAACCCATAAAAAAGTGAGCTTCTCGATGAAGGTTTATCCGGATGCAACGCACGGGTTCTTCTGTGATGAGCGGCCGAGCTATAATGAGAGCGCCGCGAAAGATTCGTGGGAAAAACTGAAAACATTTTTTGCTCAACATTTAAAGTAGCAAAGAACTAAATGGCCCGGTGGTGAGGACGTTAAAAGTCGCAATCAATCCTGTCAGCACTTCGATTGAAGAAAAATAAAGACATCGTAACTCTTGGCTTGGTGCAGATGAGCGCCAGCGAAGACCCGGAAGCCAATCTCTCAAAGGCTGAGGCGCGCATACGCGAGGCGGGCAAGAAAGGCGCCCAGATTGTCTGCCTGCAGGAATTGTTTCGCTCGCGCTATTTCTGCCAGAGCGAGGATCAGCGATGCTTCAACCTGGCTGAAACTATTCCCGGCCTAAGCACGGATCGTTTGGGCGCCCTAGCGCGCGAACTGCAGATCGTCATCGTGGCCTCGCTATTCGAGAAGCGGTCGGCGGGCATCTATCACAACACTGCCGTGGTGCTCGATGCCGATGGTTCGATCGCCGGAAAATATCGCAAGATGCATATTCCGGACGATCCCCTCTATTTCGAAAAGTTTTACTTCACACCGGGTGATCTTGGCTTTCCAAGCTTTCAAACCCGCTATGCGAGAATCGGCGCTCTGGTTTGTTGGGATCAATGGTTTCCAGAAGCCGCCCGCCTAGCGTCGTTGTCCGGCGCGGAGATACTGGTTTATCCAACGGCGATCGGCTGGATACCCAAGGAAACCCGCGCAGTGGCGCAAAAACAGCGTGACGCCTGGGAGCTGATTCAGCGCGCCCACGCCATTGCGAATGGTGTCTTTGTGGCCTCCGTCAATCGCGTCGGCAGGGAACGTAATTTAAAGTTTTGGGGACATTCTTTCGTCGCCGGCCCATCTGGAGAAATCTTGAGCGTCGCCACTGGCGACCGTGAAGAGATTCTCATTGCCAAATGCGATCTGCGCAAGATCGATGAGATCCGCGAAAGCTGGCCCTTCTTTCGAGACCGGCGAATCGATGCCTATAGTCCTTTGCAATCGCGATTCATCGATTCGCCCGGCGGCACCTAGTTTCACCCGATCTCATGCCGGACCAGAACAACCGCTCGCCGATGCCGCGCGAACTAGGGTATTCGATGCCCGCGGAATGGGCGCCGCACCGGGCCACTTGGCTATCCTGGCCGCACAACCTGGAAACCTGGCCCGTTCAACTCGAGCGCGTCAGAGAGGCTTGGGTCCAGATGATTCTGGCGTTATCGCCGCACGAGAAGGTTTATCTTCTGGTCAATGATGATCCGATGCGACAGGATGTCACCCTCCGTCTAAAAACGGCCGGTGCGGTGATTGAAAATGTCAGACTCATCCAAATCCCCACCATCGATGTTTGGATGCGCGATTACGGCCCGACGTTTGTAGTGCGCAATGGACCGGATGGCCCACTGGCGTTCAACGACTGGATCTTCAACGGCTGGGGCGGCAAGTATAAAGCTTATGAACAGGACGATCAGGTGACCAAGAGTATTGCCGAGTTGCTCGGCGTGCCCGCCTTTGTCCACGCGCTTGTCCTTGAAGGTGGCGCCATAGAAGTCAATGGCGCCGGGATTTGTCTCACCACCGAGCAGTGTCTGCTCAACAAGAATCGTAACCCGCATCTGGGCCGAGCTGAGTTAGAGCAGTTTTTGCGAGACTCGCTGGGGGTCAGTCAAATCATCTGGCTGGGTGAGGGAGTTGCGGGCGATGATACCGACGGCCACATTGATGATATCGCCCGCTTCGTCGACGCCACGACCATTGTCTGCGCTGTTGAAGAAGACCCGAAAGATGCGAATTATGCTCCTCTGCAAGAGAATCTTGAGCGTCTCCAGGGAGCACGCGATGCCCTTGGCAGTAGGTTCGATCTGGTCACTTTGCCGTCTCCGCGTCCTGTCCTTTACCAGGAATGTCGCTTACCTGCGAGCTATGCCAATTTCTATATCGCCAATGAAGTAGTTCTCGTGCCTGTTTTCGATGACCCTGGTGATCAAAAAGCGCTGGGAGTTCTAGGTGAGTTGTTTCCGAGCCGAAAAGCCGTCGGAATTCGTTGCACCGACGTCGTTGCAGGTCTCGGCGCCATCCATTGTGTGACGCAGCAAGAGCCGCTGATCTCCGTCCAGGGCTTGACAATTTCTTCATCACGAACTTATTCTTAGCTTTGCTATGGGGCGACTCATCGAAATCCGAGACCTGCATCAGGCGCGACGTCGTCGTTCCGAAAAGGTCAGCATGGAGCAATGCGTTGAGCTGCTTGAGTGGAACTTAAAAAAGAGCCTCGATGATTATTTCTCTTCGCCTCGCGAAGAGCGTTCGATGAGAGCAACGCAAATTCGCAAACTCAGCGAGATTCTTGAATACGCACTGAGGCTTCTCTAACTCCACACCTCGATCCGTGGAACTTACAACGTCCCTGCCGCTGGTCTTGCTGTTACTTGCCGGCTTGACGATTCTCGGCTGGTTTTTTCTCTGCCGCATGCGCGCCCTTTTACGAGCAACACAAAATGATCAGGCCTGGTTATTAATGCAGCAACAAATTGATCAACTTCGCCTGCAGTTCGGACAGGTGCTGGACAACAGCACACAGCTGATCCAGCAACAGCTGGGACAAATGATCGGCCACGTCAACGAGCGTTTGCGCGAGAATTCCGAAATTTTGCAGCAAACACATCAGAGCGTTGGCCAAAGGCTGGACAATGCGGCCAGAGTGGTCGGCAATGTGCAGAAAAGCCTCGGCGGACTCGAAGAAGCCAACAGAAAAATTTACGAAGTCGGGAAGGACATCGCTTCACTGCAGGAAATTCTCCGCTCACCCAAGCTGCGCGGCGGATTAGGCGAGTTCTTTCTCGAGGACTTGTTAGCGCAAATCCTGCCGCCACAACACTTCGCGACGCAATATTGTTTTCGTAGCGGCGAGAAAGTTGACGCGGTGATTAAGCTGGGTAGCTCGCTGGTGCCGGTGGATTCCAAGTTCCCGCTGGAGAATTTCAAAAGAATCATCGACACCACTGTCGAGGAGGATCGAGCGCGGGTGAAGAGACAGTTTGCCGCGGACGTCAAGAAGCATATCGACGCCATCGCGACAAAATACATTCTGCCCGACGAAGGAACCTACGATTTCGCGCTTATGTATATTCCGGCCGAGAATGTCTATTACGAGATTATTATCAAAGACGATTCCACAGAAGAGAAAAGCCTAAGCTTTTATGCGATGAGCAAACGCGTCGTACCGGTTTCGCCTAACTGCTTTTACGCATACCTGCAGGCGATTGTGCTCGGCCTTAAAGGCATGACAATAGAACAGCGAGCGAAAGAAATCATCGAATGCTTGAGCCGGTTGCAAGGCGACTTTACGCGTCTTCGCGATGAGTTTGGTGTGCTCGGCAAACATCTAGGACACGCCCAATCCAGCTATCAAAGTGCCGAGAAACGAGTTGAGCAGTTGGGGCAGAAACTGGTGTCAGCCAACGCCGGGCAGAGCGAATCGTTGCAAACTGGGCCGGGCGATCAAAAACCTGTCTAGCTGTTTGGGTTCTACAGGGGCGACGTCTCGACATGCGGTTAAGTTTGTTTTCGCGGTTGGCTCTTGGCTACCTCGCCATCTTCCTTCTGGTGACGGCGGTGAGCGCGTACGCTGTTTTCCAGCTTCATCGTTTTGATGAGCTTACCGATTCTGTACTCAAGGTCGATAATCGAATTCTCGACTACGAAAAGATCCTCGCCGATCTGCTACTGTCTCAGAGTCGTTATGAGCAGAAATTTGCCATCAGCAGAGATGAGGCGCTATATAACGAGTTCCTCCGTCTAAGGCGCGACTTTAACCTTCAACTTGCAACCGCCATTACCATCGGAGACAGCGCGGCGGGAACGATTTTAAGCAAAGTTCAACAGGATTACCGCAACTACGAGGAGTTGGTGGTGAAAGAAGCTGCGCTACTGCGCGCGAAAAAGCGCTATCCTGAGGCGCAATTCAAGCAAGAAAAAGACGAAATCGTCGATCGAATACTGGTTTCACTGGAAAAGCTTAGAGCCGATCAGCAACATGCCATGTCTACTAAAGTGAGAGAGCTGGCGGAAGCCGCCGAACATGCCCGTGAGGTTTCAGTAAGCATCACCGTGGCGTGTCTGATCTCGATCGTTGCGATGTCGCTGATCGTAACCCGGAGTATTACTCGACCGATCGCGATCTTAAAGACCAAGACACGAGAGATCGCGCAGGGCCGTTTCGAAGGAGGACTAAACATAAAATCGCCGCCCGAACTCGGTGAGTTGGCGGCAGCATTCAATTTAATGTGCGAGCGATTGAAAGAGCTTGAGCGCATGAAGGCCGATTTTTTTTCATCGATGTCGCACGAGCTGCGCACGCCTTTGACTTCCATCAAAGAGGGCACGGGACTGCTTCTCGACGGGGTCGGCGGCCAGACCACGGACAAACAACGGAAACTTCTGGCCATTCTTGCCGAGGAAAGCAATCGCCTCATCGCTGTCGTTAATTCCCTGCTCGACCTGTCCAAAATGGAAGCCGGTATGATGAGCTATGAATTCGATCTGGTCACTATCGATCCGCTAATTCGCCGCGCCATTGCCGAGATCACGCCGCTGGTGGAGGCCAAACAAATTGAACTTGAGAGCAACGTGAATCCGTCGCTGCCGGCGCTCAGGTTGGACCCTGAGAGAATTTTGCAAGTGCTGCGCAATCTGCTCGGTAACGCCGTTAAGTTTACTCCCAAAGGGGGCCGGGTTAGCGTTGTTGCGGCATCTGTAAATGGCAACTTGCAAGTTTCTGTGACAGACTCTGGACCTGGAGTGCCGGCCGAGAGCTTGACTACCATTTTTGAAAAGTTTAGTCAGGGGAGCCACAAGGGCGCGCATACCAGAAATGGCACGGGCTTAGGCTTGGCGATCGCCAAGAATATCATCAAGTCCCATGGTGGAGAAATATGGGCAGAGAGTCAGGTAGGGCGGGGAAGCACCTTTGTGTTTGTCTTGCGCTGTTAGTTGTACTTTCGTCCGGCTGTAGCCTTTTAAGAGATTGGCGCGAGCAGCGCCAGATTCGCGATTCGATGCTCCAGGGCCATAGTTTGTTTGTTGACGGCGACTACGACGCAGCGTTTGTTAAATATCGCGAGGCTTTAGCGTTGGCGGGGGATCATCCTCCCGGGGATGCCGCCGTTTACAACATCGGCCTGATTTATGCGCATCCCAGCAATCCTAAACGCGATCATCGCAAAGCAGTCGAAGCGTTCAACAAGGTGATCGGCGACTACGCGCAAAGCCCTTGGGCGGAGCAGGCAAGAATGTGGGTGGGCCTGCTACAGCAGGTGGAAATTTCAAAGCAAGAAGCGGAAAGAACCCGGGAAGCTATGGAACAATCTAAACAAGATGTTGAAAGATCGCGAGAGGACGCGGAAAAGTTTAGGTTGGCTGCTGAGAAATCCAAGCAGGAAGTTGATAGAACGAGGCAGGAGATGGAGAAATCTCGGCAAGCTCTCGA
>JAJONK010000324.1 GCA_021323355.1 Deltaproteobacteria bacterium | reverse complement strand
CTCGAGTTGCGCGACCACATCGACGACCCCGACCGCCTTGGGTACTGCTTCCGTTGGAGCCGCACCCGGACTTCCCGGCGCGGCTGTGGTTTGCTGAGGAGCAGCGGCAGCCGAGCTGCCGAAGCCAAGTTTTTCGAGTATCTTGCCGAAGAATGCCATAGATGCCTCCTTTTTGTTGGGTGACAGACCGACCTCGAATTAACTTTTGTCGTGTCGCACTATCATGTGCATACCACTGTCAAACCGAGAAACAAGGCTTAATGGCGGGATAATCGAATTGTCGAGCCGAGCAAAAATCAAACATGCAGGGCCAGACTTTTAGATCTCGCTAATCTTCGCTCGAGTGTGTTCGCAGCTCATCCGGGCTAATCATTGTCGCCGGCTTCGTTCCTTCCAAAGCTCCCAAGTGGCAGTTACGAGATCTTCGACGATCGCTTGGTTCATGAAATTTTCTCCATGCACGGCTTTGTGAGTTCGGCTAGCCCAGGCTAACCTCTCTTTCGATTCTCTAGAAATACTGTTGGCAATGACGATTTGCTCGCTTATTTTATAGCATGAGCGCGATTCATTAACTTTGACGGTAGAACTTCTAATCGTCGATTCTGAAACTCACCTCGAAAAAAAATACGTGACGGGTTAAAGAACAAGAAAAGTATAGTTCAGCCAAATGGTTCCAGAGCCTAAAAATGGTTCCGCACATCTGGAACGATTGGAACTAAAGGACGCTGATCGGCAGTTGCGGTGCTTCTCGCCGACTGGGTCTTCAAGACGCGCTCGCTCTACCGATCGTATCGCGGTGCCAATCACCCGGCTTGCGGCGCGTAGACGGCACGCTTGCCTCGTAGTAGATTGGCGCAACTTTATGAACATTCGGCGCACGCGGATCGCCACGGGTCTGGTGCTGTTTACTTATCTCACCACCCATCTGCTCAATCATTCGCTCGGATTGATTTCGCTCGATGCCATGGAAGCCGGCCGCGCATGGTTTCTGGCTCTGTGGCGCAATCCTTTGGGCACCTCGGTCTTCTATGGCTCGCTCCTGACCCATTTCAGTTTGGCGCTCTACGCGATTTATCAACGACGGCACCTGCGCATGCCGTTTTGGGAGGCGCTCCAGCTCACGCTTGGCTTGTGCATACCGCTGCTGCTGGCAACTCATTTCGTCGGCACCCGCATGGCTTACGAGTGGTACGGCATCGAAGACATGTACGCCAAGACCGTGTTGAGCTTGTGGCGTCAGAATCCGATTAACGGCCTGCGCCAAGCCTCGTTGGTTTTGATCGCGTGGACGCATGGATGTATCGGGCTGTACTTTTGGCTCAGGCTGCGGCCATGGTATCCGCGCTACGCCGCGGCGCTCTATGCGCTTGTACTGCTGCTGCCAGTATTCGCGTTGCTCGGCTTCGTCCAGGCCGGGCGTGAGGTCGATTATCTTATCGCGCGCAATCCCGAGTGGATCGAGCAGCTCTATCAGCGAACCAACGTTTTGCGCCCCGGACAGGGCGAGGACCTGGTCAATCTGCGCGATGGAATTATCTATGGGTTTTGGGCATGTCTTGGTGCGGTGTTGGTGGCGCGCGCGGCGCGCCATGTCTTCGAACGCCCAGGCAGAATTCAAATCACCTATCCCGACAACCGCCCGGTGCAGGTGCCACGCGGGTTCACCGTGTTGGAAGCGAGCCGTTTTGCGCGCATTCCTCATGCGTCCGTGTGCGGCGGACGGGGCCGGTGTTCCACCTGTAGAATTCGCATAATTAAAGGATTGGAATCTGTCCCCATGCCTAGCCCGGCGGAACTGAAAGTGCTCGCCCGCATCGGCGCGCCGGCCAATGTCCGGTTGGCCTGTCAACTGCATCCCACGCGCGATATTTCCATCGTGCCTTTGCTTCCCGCCGACGCAAATGCAAGCGACGGCTTCGTTAAGCCTTCCTACCTGGCGGGGCAAGAATGCGACATGGCTGTGCTGTTTGCGGATCTTCGTTCTTTCACCACCATAGCAGAACGCAAATTGCCCTATGATCTGGTCTTCATCTTAAACCGCTATGCCGAAATTGTCGGCACCGCGGTCGAACGCGCGGGAGGGATGCCGAACCAATTCACCGGCGACGGCCTCATGGCCCTGTTCGGAGTCCAGACGGGGCCGGAGCAGGGGTGCCAGTCCGCGCTGGCAGCAGCGCGCGAGATTCTCAGCAGCGTTGCGCAGCTCAGCGATATGCTTTCTGAGGAACTAGAGTCATCTCTTAAGGTAGGCATTGGCATCCACACCGGACCTTCAGTGGTTGGACAGATGGGCTATGGTATGGGGACCTATCTTACTGCCGTGGGCGACACGGTGAACGTCGCAAGCAGGCTGCAGGAGCTAACGAAAGAATACGACTGCGCGCTTATTATTTCCGAGCAGGTCGCCATACGGGCCGGAATCGAAATGCAGAGTTCGCCGCGGCATCAGGTGAACGTCAGAAATCGCCGGGAACCGCTGATTGTGTATGCCATCAGTGATGAGAGTCGCTTGTTATCGGCAAGCGGCTCGCCAAACACCCGCCGCAACAGCTCCGAGGTTATAAGTTAAGAATCCCGTCGGACGAATCGCGAAGATCACGTCGGCATTGATGCGACACAAGCTCGATACGTTGAAGAATATCAGCGGCCATGCCGCTGCGCATAATGCTGCCGATAGCGCTTGAGTCCTGGTTGGTTACCGCCGATCCGAAATTCTATCGTGCCCTCAGCAAAGGACTCTTGTCGGCGCATCTCCTCTGGGTCGATGACATCCCAAAGAGATTGTTCATGTTAGCGAACGTGAAACACCAGCCGGAAAATTTGTCCAATACCACGCAGCGGTTCTCTGACGGCCTTCTTAACCGCTCGCCCTGGTCGCAGAATCTTTTTTCTCTGGAACGTGAAAAATAAAGATCCGACCCCGAGCTTCGTTAGCCCAGTCACTCTTTAAAAAAAGAGAAGACAGCTATTTCTCCTGCAGCGCCTCGTGCACTTTGCCCACCATTTTTGCCGACGGGGTGAGGGTCTTGTCCCCCTCATCCTTCCACTTTGAAGGGCAGGCCTCGTCGGCCTTCTTGGAGAGATAGATGTTCGCTTTGAACTTTCGCATGAGCTCATCAATGTTGCGGCCAAGATTGTAGAAGTTGGTCTCGGCGTTCATCAGGACGCCCTGGGGATTGATGATGAAGGTCCCGCGTAGCGCAAGCCCGGTATCCTCGTCGTAGACGCCGAACATCCGCGCGGCCTTGCCGGTCGGATCGCTCGCCATCGGGTACTTGACCTTGGCTAGCTCCTTTTCGTTCTCCTGCCACGCCTTGTGCACGAACTTGGTGTCCGTGCTCACCGTGACGATGTCGCAGCCCATTTTGACGAAGCGATCGTGCTGCTCTGCCAGAGCAGCGAATTCGGTCGCTCAGACGAACGTGAAATCCGCGGGATAGAAGAAGAGAATAGTCCAGCGTTTGTTCTTGATCTGGTCCTGCATGCTGAACTTGCCGAAGTCGCTTTTCGTCGGCTCGTACGTTTCGAGCTCAATATCCGGCACCTTCGTTCCGAGTTTTAAGTCGGCCATTGTGTTTACCTCCCGTATTTTGGTCTGAATATTAACGTTCTTATCACCCGTCGGGCGATCTGCCTAGTCCATCCAAAGCGAGCTCTGGTTACCGTCTCTTGGCGGCATATACACCTGACCACTAGCGTCAGGTCACCTTTGTATTTCGACCTTTGGGTTTGTCCGTCTAACCATGTCGTCAAAATCAGAGCGCCGGAAAATCCAATCATTCCGCAGGCCGTCGCCGTATTGCCGTATTGATGTTCAAAGAAGCCATTGGCCTTACCGGTGCTGAACTTTATGGTGACATCATCAAATCTATCTTGTGGTAACGAACGCGCACGGATCAAAAAGCCCAGAACACTCAGTTTGCTATAACGCTACCGCGTTGACCGAAGCGGTTGACTACCTCCCCTGCGGATGAGAACTTATCTGACTTACTGAGTCAGCGGCTAATGGAACGCACAAAAGTCTGGTTGAACTCGTGAATGTAACAGAATAAAAACTGAGTTGGATAATGCACGTAGAGTGCGCAGCGATGTTTTCTCCGTGGTTGCCGGTGACCTTTATCAAACCTTATCTGCCGCTATCGCAACTGCGTCTCCAAAACTATTCTTTTCGCTATTCATTAAACTAGTCTATTAGTTCACCAAAGTACTT
>JAJONK010000323.1 GCA_021323355.1 Deltaproteobacteria bacterium | reverse complement strand
CCTGACAATGGTCACGGTGCCGCCGATGCGGCCGACGCCTTCACCTAACATGATCTGCAGCGGAGCGCCTTTTTTCGCCATCGGTGGGATATGATGCGCGTAACAGGTCATGCAAACGTCTGCCTGTCCCGCCGCTAAAAGCTCTGCAAGCTGCGAGTGGCCTTTGAAGAATTCAGGTTTATTGGCGGCAATCTTTTTGAATAAGTCGATAGCCTTTTCGTCGCTGCCGTATTTGTATTTCGCTAAACCCAGCAATAGCTGAAAGTCCCTGGGTTCGGCGATGAGTCGCTTAGCCCATTTCGGATCCGCGAAATCTTCAAAGGTTTTCGGCTCGTCTTCTTTCTTTAAGCGGCTCGAATTCCAGGCGGCGATAAAAAACTCCGTGTCGGTGGCCACCCAATAGCTGCCTTTCAAGACCGCAGGATAAGATGCGCCCTCGGGCAAGGCGATATCGAGCAGCATATTTTGCTCCCGTAGCTGGGTAATGTAGTTTTGTGTGCCGCTGATGACATCAGCGATGATCCTGCCTCCCCGAGCCTCGGCGACGGCACGCGTCACAAGTTGATCGGCGGTAGCATTTACATGATTGACCTTAATGCCGGGAAACCGTTTTTCGAAAGCCGGAAATACCACCTCCTCTGTTTTTGCCGATGTAGCCATATAGACCACCACGTGGCCTTCTTTTTTTGCCTTCTCGTATAATTGGTCAAGGGATTCGACTTTAGCGCTTGCAGACGGAGCGCTGGCAGCCAAGGCGATCGGTAGAGCAAAGATGAATACGGCAATACAGCCAAACAACCCGAGTACGGCGCGATTTAGGCGAGAGCGATGTCGCATCACGAATCTCCTCTCTATGTTCTTGGCCGCGGGCCAGCCGTAGGTTTTATATTTGGCGCTCTAGTACAACAGCCTATCCGATGCGTCAAGCGGAATCGTGAGTCACTGCAGCTACGGCAAACCATACTCTATCTCAGTGATTTGGCTTTCTGATCGCTCGAACTAAGAACAAGCTCCAGCTCCATGTGCTTACCTACTTGCCGAGTTTCAAAACTTTGGCTATAAGGCCGTCGTATCGAATTGCCGCCTCTACCTACTTGCCGAGTTTCAAAACTTTGGCTATAAGGCCGTCGTATCGAATTGCCGCCTCTAAGATCGGAGAATATTCAAATGGCGCAGCAGCCCTTCACGTGGCCGAACAAAGCCCGGCTCGCCTTTGTGCTCGGCATCGCATTTGAAGCCTGGGACCGAAGCAAGCCGACTACAGGTCGAGGATTGCAACGCGGCTCGATCCCCGCCAACGCGGTCTGCAGGCGCGATTACTCCACGGAGACGTTTCGGGAGTTCGGCGCCAAAGTCGGTTTGCGGCGGCTGCTGGACATCTGCGATTGCTACGATCTCAAAGTCAGCATGCCGATCAACGGCTTGACTTGCGAGTATTATCCGGAGCTGGTCAAGGAGGCGCACCAGCGCGGCCACGAGATGATTGCCCACGGCTGGGATCAGGGCGAATACCTCTACATGCTAACCCGCGAACAGGAGCGCGACAACATTTTCAAAACGGTGGAGGCGATTACCAGATTGACGGGCGAGCGACCATCGGGTTGGTCATCTCCTGGCGTTCGTTCAACCGACAACACGCTCGAGCTCAATGTCGAGGCGGGTCTTCTATACAATTGCGATTATCACGATGACGAGATGCCTTATCCAAGGAAGATTGGCGATCAATTGCTGATAATGATCCCGCACCAGTACACCATCAACGACCACCGCATGGAGGAGGAAGGGACGCGACACGAATTCTTTGATAAATTTAAAGATGAATTCGATTACCGCTACGAAATCGGTGCGGACAATCCGACGATGATGAACGTCATCTCCCACGCTTATTTGAGCGCGCGCATTCCTGTCATAGATACTTTCGAACAGATCATCGCGTATGCCAAAAGGCATCAAGATGTCTGGTTTGCCCGGCGCGGCGATATCGCCGCATGGGCGAGAAAGTATTTTGAGGAGAACTAGGCTCTCTAGCTCGATGGTAAACGACTCAGCGGCCAGGCGGATCCCCGTGCTCGTGTCCGTGAAACGTGATCGAGAATTCCGACCAACACGAACACGATCACGAACACGGCCTCTGGATTCGCCTTACACCTGCTCTTGGACACCGAACCGTTTGCCGACGGTTTGTCCTAACAAAACGAGAACGATCAATAAGCCAAAGATCAGCACACCGAACGCGCTGAGCTGTGGAAACGAACCGTTTTCCCAGAGATCGTAGATGACGACTGCCGCTGTTCGGTTGGTCGATCGCGCCAGCATCAGCGCGATGGTGAGTTCGCGGTAGGCGTGCACCATCACCCAAAACCAGCCGGCCATCAATCCCGGGCGAAGCAGCGGCAGATAGATCCGCCGAAAGTTGCTCCACCAGGTTCCTCCGGCTACTGCCGCGGCCTCTTCCAGCTCGCTATGAATCTGCAGCATCGATGTCGACACGAAGCGCAGCGCCACCGCCATATACCGCGTGACGTAGGCGAGACAGATGATGGTGAGCGTGCCGAGGACGGGCAACGGAACCAGCAAGTAAAACCACAAAAAAGCCGTGCCCAGTACCACGCTCGGAATGGCAACGGGTGCGAAACCGAAAAAGTCGATCAGCTTTCGGCCGCGTAGGCGCGTCTTGTGGACAAAATAACTCATGATCGAAACCAGAAGCATGACCGCCGTCGCCGAGGCCAGTCCCACCAGAGTGCTGTTCCACATCGGGTCCAACGAATAGACGGGATCGCGAAGGATCTCGTGATAGTTGTTAAGACTCAAATTCTGCAACACCGCGAGGGAAGGCGGCTGATAGCGCCGCAACAGCGAGGCGTAGAGCATCACCAGAAACGGCAGCCCGGTGATCAGAAAAACCAGTACCAGGCTCAGCGCGCAGGTAACATAGCGCCAGCGCCCCAAATCGATGCGACGCGGCCGAAAGTCTTTGCCGGTCACCGTCTGGTAGCGCTCGCCATGGCGCACAAGCCGAAAGTAAATAGCCAGGAAAACCGCGCATAAAAACAGGATCGCGATGGAATAAGCGCCGGAGAGCCCCCAATCCGTCGGCGTTCTGGAAGTGTTGAAATAAATTTCAGTAGTATAGACCCTGACCTGGGCGCGCCCGCCGAGTAACAGCGGCACTTCGAAAGTCTCGATCGTATAGATCAACAGCAGCATGACCGCTGCACCCACCGCCGGCAGCATCAACGGCAGAGAGATTCTTCTGAGCGTCGACCAGTGCCCCGCGCCGGCCGCGCCTGACGCTTCTTCAAGACGCGGGTCCATGGATTGGAGCGCAGCGGAGAGAAGCAGATAGGCAAGCGGGGTCATCTCCAGCGAATGGACCCAAACCATTCCCCCGAAAGAGTACACGTTCAGTATCCCTTTAGTGCCGGTGATTCCCGCTAGGGCGTGGTTCAGAACGCCGATACTGGGGCTCGCCAAGAGGATCCAGGATACGGTGATCAAGATGCCGGGAATGATAATTCGCCCGAGGGTGATGACACCGATTAGTCGGGCCAGAGGGGTATTGGTCCGATGCACTACCCAAGCGAGAAAAGTTCCGAAGGCGAATGAAGCACCAGTGGAAGCGAGAGCGAAGTAGAGGGTGTTCCAGGTCGCCTGCCAAAAATCTCCTGAACCGAAGGCTCGAGCATAATTAGCCAGCGAGAAACTCAGCTCAAAGAATCCCGTCTCCCCAGGACGTTCGACCTTGAGACTGGTCCAAACCACCATCAGCAACGGAATGACGACCTGATAAATCAGGATGCCAACAATGAGTGCTAACGCCAGCTTGCCGCTGTCTAACGAAAGCCGCCGCACCATCACTGACGAGCCGGTCCCATATCAACCGATAGTCGATGGCAGGTTTATTTTTTCTTTCCGATGTGCTGGTTCCAATAGCCGTGCAAGCGATCGACGATGTCGTCGCTGACATAGCCGAAAGTGACGACATTGATATTGTCCGGCAGATAGGGATGCTTGCCGATTAGCGGGCCGCGAAACTCAGCGGCGATATATTTTTGGCTTTCTTCGGAAAGTGTCCAATCGCTGAACAGCGCCGCCGCGTGCGGGCTCTGAGTATTCTTGTTGATGATCATCACGCCGGCGTAGGCCAGAATTGGCGCGGAATAAACGATCGCGTAAGGGGTCTTGGGATCCTTTTTCTTTTCCTCCGCGCCGACGTAAAGGAAGTTGTCGCCCTGGACTGCATGGTCGCCGGAAAGCATCAGATTCATCCGTTGTGTGTGACCCCGCTGAATGATCGGTTGATTTTGCCCCATGCATTTGAGCCACTCCTGAAATTTCTCCTCTCCCATCAAGACATAGAGGCCGACCATGAAGCGGGTCTCGGGAGGATCGAAGGAGACCTGACCTTTGTACGCCGGATTACAAAGATCCTGCCAGCTCTTTGGCGCCTTGTCCGGCGGTATGAGATTCGTGTTGTAGGAAATGCCATGCTCGCTCCAATAATACGGCACCCACCGGTTTTGCTTATCCAGAAAACCTTGAAATTGCTTGCCGATTCTGCTCGTGGCCGGGGTTGGATAATCGGCGAGCAGGTTCTGTTTCAGAATGACCGGCAGGTCGGGAACGGCAAGACTAATACTGTCGGTGAGATGGCGTCCTGCGGTTTCCTCGGCGATGAAGCGCTCCGCTGCATCTTGAGAACCCATATCGGCCATCTCGACTTTGATAAACGGATAGCGCTTCTCGAACAAACGGACATGCTCGCGCGCCAGTTTGCCTCTGAACGTATGAATGAAGTTGAGCTTTCCCTCCTTGCGAGATCCTTCTTCGAGGCGTTTGATGCGCTGATCCGGCTTCAACTTGGCAAGTTCTGCAAATAGCTGTTCCGGAGATTGGGCAGCGGCGGCGTATAGAAAATCAACCGAACTCACCGCCAACACGGCACACGCCACGAGAGCCAGCTTCAAACAATCCATGACTCGTTTCATAGTAATCCCTTTTCCTTGGAAGCAGCCGTCTCGACTGCGTTGGCCAATCAGAAGGCTTTGATATATGCCAGGCGATGATCGAATTTCAAGCTGAACGTTGGCAATGATGATGGCTGGAATTCTGCTGCGAACACGGCGCATGAGAACGAAGACTTTAAGTCATCACAGCCCCTGCTGCATGGCGTCCCGCCAAACGGGAAAAAACCACATTACGTGTCTGCCCCGTGCAAGATGGATAGTTGTGAAAGAACAGACCGACGATATCACCCGAGGCGTAGAGGCCGCGGATTGGGTTGCCGGAAGTATTGAGCACTTGGGC
>JAJONK010000322.1 GCA_021323355.1 Deltaproteobacteria bacterium | reverse complement strand
CGTCATCGACATGGCGACCAGCGCCGTGGCTTACGGCAAAATCGAAATCGCGCTGCGCAAAAAGGAATCCGTTCCGAAAGGCTGGATCGTCGACCGACATGGCCGCGACACGATCAGTCCGCAAGAGATGATCGACGGCGGCGCGCAACTGCCGCTCGGATCTGATCGGGAAATGGGCGGCCACAAAGGCTACGGCCTCGCATCTATGGTCGATATCCTCTGCTGTGTTCTGAGCGGCGCCAACTGGGGGCCGTTCGCCCCTCCCTTTGCGCTCCGACAAGAAATTCCCGCGCGCTCGGTCGGCAAAGGCATCGGCCATTTCTTCGGCGCCATGCAGATCGACGGCTTCATCGACAAAGACGAATTCAAAAAGCAGATCGATGAATGGATTCGCGTCTTTCGCAAAACCAAACCCGCTCCGGGCACCACCGGCCCGCTGATCCCCGGCGATCCTGAGAGAGAAGCCGAAGCGATTCGCAGCAAAGAAGGTATTCCGCTGCTCAAGTCTGTGGTTGATGACTTAATCGAAATATCGAGGAAGACTGGGATTCCGTTTGAAGCGAACTGAAGATAGTCACAAGTCAAAGGCGCGGCCGCTCGAAGTCGTTATAGCAAGGAGTTAAATTGCTCGACGGAGAGCTGGGCGACTTTCAGAATGTGAGAGAGTGTGCCGCGTTTTACGGGCCGATGGGCGGGGACAGTGATTTTCAGAACACCTTCCGTTGTCCGTTTCTGCAAGCGAATGTGACTTCCTCGTTGTCTAACAACCACAAACCCGGCACGTTGAAGCGCTTTCACAATCCGGTCGTAAGATAGGCTCGGTAACTCGCTCACAAAACGATTTCCCGAACCTCTTTTCCAACTCCGGCAAGGTCATCCTCCACGGGCTCAAGATAGAGCTCAACCGCCTCACGGATGTTCTCAAGCGCCTCGCTTTCGCTTTCCCCTTCGGACACGCATCCGGGAAGGGAAGGGACATAAACAATAAAACCGCCTTCGTCGGAAGGTTCTAAAACAACCTTGAGTTTCATGTATCCTCCGTTCGACAGAATCATAGGCCCTCCCGAAAGCTGAGTCAAAACAAGCTGGGTAAGGCGGTACTGCTCAGATATCTTTACGTTAAAATGCAGATCGACGGCTTCATCGACAAAGACAAATTCAAAAAGCAGCTCGATGAATGGATTCGAATCTTTCGCAGCACCAAACCCGCTCCCGGCAGCAGCGGTCCGCTGATCCCCGGCGATCCCGAGAGAGAAGCCGAGGCGATTCGAAGCAAAGATGGGATCCCGTTAATAAAACCAGTCGTGGACGATCTGTTGGATATTTCGAAACGAACTGGAATAGCATTCAAAGAACGATAACGCGCACGCCCCCTCTTCACTGGCAGGCTGCTGGAAACGGCACAGCGCGTCGAGCATAGCTTTTCCATTGACCGAACTGTGCAGTTCTATTAAGTCATGACCGAGACACGTCGTGCTTACTTCCTTGCTCCGAGACAAGAAAGCGAAATACCCGGTATGTTTTCTTCCGAAGCAATCTTAAGGTAACTGGTCTGACGTTTACATCGCAGATCTACTGCTTTTGCATCTAGCTCGAGTTAGTGGAGAGAATCAGAAACCCGGGACGACTTTTGCCACCTACGGAGGTGTTTTATGGCCAATTCAATTGCCCGACCTGACACCATAAATAAACTGAGATTTGCGGCAGATGCCGCGTTGGCCATGCTGGCAGGCATGCAGCTAGATGTGTTTACGCCGATGAGGGAAGGCCCGATGACTCCTGAGGACATCGCCCATGCGATCGGTGTCAAAGCAGATCGACTGCGCCTGCTTCTATGGGCCCTGGTTGCTGCAGGACTGTTAACTGAGAAGGATGGACGTTTCTCGAACACTCAGGAAACCAATCAATTCCTCGTGAAGGGCGCCCCTGCGTACATGGGAGACAGACACGCAAACCTTTCCGGCTCATGGGGTTGGAAACTCAAAACTGCGGATTCAATTCGAACTGGTGTGCCGCAGGCTAAAATCGATTTTTCCCATTCGCCACCGGCGGAATTGGAGGCATTCCTCCGTAGGATCAATACGAACACAGTCTCAGCAGCACACTCGCTGCTGGAGCGATGTGATTTTTCTTCCACTAAAACGCTGGCCGATGTAGGCTGCGGAGGTGCCGGGCTTGCGCTGACAATAACGAAAGCCTGTCCGCATATTCAAGCGACTGCGATCGACCTTGCTCAGATTACGCCGATTGCACAAAAAATTGTGAACGAGGAGAACGCGGCCGCTCGGATCAAAGTCGTAGCGGCGGACGTGCTAAGCGGCCCCCTTCCAGGCGCATACGACGCAGTTCTTTTGCGGGCGTTGCTCCAGGTTTTTTCTCCAGAAGATGCACGCCTTGCAGTAAAGAACATCGGTGCCGCCCTAAACCCAGGTGGTTCGATCTACATCATTGGACAGATTCTCGATGACTCACGAACTTCTCCAGCCGAAGCTGTATGGTTCAATTTAAATTTTATAAACACCTTTGACGCCGGCGAGTCCTATACGGAGCACCAGCACAGAGAGTGGCTCAGCGAAGCAGGATTCGTCGATATAGAACGCGCAAAAACGCCGCTCGCTCAAGGCCTCGGCCTCATGACTGGGCGAAAGCCGGCGTAGGCCTGCGAGGATCCAGGATCGAAATGGTCGACTCCCAGATGTTAGCACGAAACGATCATCGCTCTCAGGCTACGTGATGATCCCGCCTACCGGCGCGAAAGTTTACACGCCTCATCGGTCGATTTCAGAGCAAGCAGAACAAGCCCGGCCGAGATCAAACAGCCGATGAGCCCTCTCGCCCGGCAAAGCGGTGAAGTTCCCGGTGGATCTGTCGCGCTCGGCACAGATGAACAAAGAGTCAATTTCCGGAGATTCGAAATATGACGGGAGGTTAAAAGGCTTGAAAAAAATCTTTAGAGGCATTGAAGACAGGCCCTTGACGGTGAACTGTTGCAACCAAGCGACCGGCCTTACGATGAGGCGCGCTCCGTGTGGAATGCGATGATTGACGGCCGGCCGGCACTCATTGCTCGCTGCAGCGGGTTGCGGACGTCATCTCATGCGTCAAGTTTGCGCGTATGCCAGCCCCTGAGTTGTCTATCAAGGGCGCGGCGGTCACAACATTTCTGGACTCGCCGTGTCCGACGGTTTTCCACACCACCAAACCCGCTCCGGGCACCACCGGCCCGCTGATCCCCGGCGATCCCGAGAGAGAAGCCGAGGCGATTCGCAGCAAAGAAGGTATTCCGCGGTTGAAACCCGTCGTGGATGATTTGCTGGAGATAGCAAAGAAGACCGGGATACCGTTTAAGTTGGAAACGGGAAGGCTTGCCGTTAAAAAGACCACAATAGAAATAATTCAAGGAGCAGGTCAACGCCTTACAATGTCAAAGGTCGCGGCCGAATCCTTTCAAAGGATCTCTTCGGCACTCTCAGCTACAGTTCCGGTCACGGCGGCCGATTTCTGTGAAAGACAACGGTGACCAGCGCGCCGGGGAAGAATCAATCCGCAGAACTGATTCAGCACGAACGGTCATACAGGATCGCGCTTTCAACCGAACTCGAATGCTGGTATGGAATTTTCCAGGTCGTGAGCGAGCGGTGAGAAACATGGCAAGAGCGTGCAGCCGAAGACAAATGTCTGCGGTATCCAGCAAAAGCTTCTTTTCCTTCAAGCAGATTCTGTGCTCGCGGTTTCTACTCTAGAGTTCCGATTCTCAGAACCGAGGGAGGAAAAACAACAATGGAAGCGCAGAAACACGAATGCATCGGGATTGTCGCTCTGGCTTCGGTCCTGATAATTCTATCGACTGCCGCGATCGCCTCATCTCAGGATGGAAGGCTCGCCGAGGCACGACGCGAGGGTAAGGTCGTCTGGTACACGGCAGCCGCTCTGATGACTGCCGAGCGTGTCGCCAGACTCTTTGAACAGGCTTATCCTGATATCAAAGTGGAAGTTCATCGCTCAGGCTCTGAGCGGATTCTCCAACGTCTCATGCAAGAGGCCACCGCCGGCATCAAGAACGCCGATGTTTTTAATTCTTCCGATGCAGGGCACTATGTGCTCTTAAAGAAGAAGGGCATGCTAGCTAAACACACGCCGGTGGGTGCGGAGCGTTTTCCTGACGGTTTTCGCGACCCGGACGGCACCGTTTTTGGCTGGCGCGCATTCTTAATCGTCATGTCGTACAACTCCAAACTGTTGCCCGTTGGAGAGGCGCCCAAAACATGGAAGGATCTGCTCGATCCGAAATGGAAGGGAAAGCTGGTAACCGCTCATCCCAGCTACAGCGGCAGTATCGCAAGCTATATGCTGGCGCTGTTGAATATTTACGGATGGGATTATTTCAAACAATTGGCACAGAACAAACCGCATCTGACCCAATCGGTACATGATCCGGCACAACTGGTCGCCGCGGGAGAGCGCATCGTGGGGGCCAACGGCGCGGATTATTTTCTTTATTCGGAGAGAAAAAAGGGTAACCCAATTGGCATCGTCTATCCGCAGGATGGCGCTCCGCTGATTGTTTCGCCGTCGGCGATCACAAGCTTTTCTCTTCGCCCGTCCGCCGCCAGGCTGTTTACAGACTTCATTTTCACTAAAGAGGTGCAACAGTTCTTAGCCGACAGCGAAGCGCTGTATGTTCCTCATGCCGAGGTCACCTATGCCTCGGACAGACCGAAACTTTCCGAACTGAAGATCTTGACGGTGGACCCCGAGGAACTCGAACGGCGCACCGAGGAGATCAAGAAACGGTTTGTTGAATTCTTCGGCGCGTAAGCAAGAAAAGAGCATGTCCATCATCGTCACCATTGCCTAAGAACGAGTTGAGGTCCTACCCTCGGGCAATTCGCGAGGCTCAAACCAGCGTGTTAGACGTTACAAAAGGAGAGGATGATATTAGCTGGAAGCGGGATTCGATCAGTACGTCATCTCGCTGCGCAGACAGACAGAGGCTCGACCTTCGAACATATTGAAATGAAAGCTTTATCGAAAACTCGAGTTCCAAAAAACAGATGGAGGAATGGATTCGCGTCTTTTGTAAAACCAAACCGGCTCCGAGCACTGGCGGTCCGCTGATCCCCGGCGATCCCGAGAGAGAAGCCGAGGCGATTAGAACCAAAAGGAATCCCGCTGTTAAAACCGGTGGTGGACGATTTGCTGGCGATTTCGGAGAAGACCGGGATCCCGTTCGAGATCAGCTGGGCAGCATGATTCGGCCGATTGGTTTAACTTAAAATGGAGGAGCTATGGTGACAGCCTTCGTTCAATTCAAGATACCTGCGCCTATGAGCCGGGAGCAAGCCAAAGAGATATTTATAAGCAC
>JAJONK010000321.1 GCA_021323355.1 Deltaproteobacteria bacterium | reverse complement strand
CACCGGGTCAACGAAACTACCTTTCAAGCGCTGTATGCTCGACTCGGAGAGCGCGGTCTGGTCGAGCTCACTGCCACCGTCGGTTACTATGCGATGCTCGCGTGCACGCTCAATACTTTCGATATCGCAACGGCAAGCGCGCCGGAAGAGTTCAGGATCTGAACACGAGATCGAGCCGTTCAAAATTGTTAAGTCACAGTAGAGCTCGACTGATAGAAGGAGAAACGAATGAAGTTGAATAACCAAGTGGCGGTGGTTACCGGCGCCGGAAGAAATATCGGCAAAGCTATTGCCAAATTATTCGCCGATGAGGGAGCGAAAATTGCGGTCATAGAGATGCATGAAGGCCGCGGCCAGGCGGTGGTCCAGGAGCTCGAAAACAGCGGCCACGAAGCCATGCTTGTGCTCTGTGACGTCGCCAAAGCAAGTGACGTGCAACAGATGGTTCAAAAAGTCGTGGCGCGTTTTGGCGGTATAGACATCCTCATTAATAATGCGGCTCTGACGGATCGTGCCGATATTCTCACTAGCACCGAAGAGGAGTTCGACAAAGTAATTGCTGTGAGTCTGAAGGGGCCGTATCTGGTGACGAAACACGTTGCCGCGCAAATGGCCAAACAGGGGCGCGGCGGAAAAATCGTCAACTTCGGCTCGACTTCTGGCATGCTCGGTCGCACCGACGGCATTGCTTATGCAGCGGCCAAGGGCGGCGTCATCAACCTGACCCGCGCCATGGCTGTGCAGCTTTCACCATACAGGATTCGCGTCAATTGCGTGGTGCCAAACCGTTCAGGTTCGCCGGTAGGCTATGACGACGACGTTGCCGGCAGCAGAATTTTCGAGAATCTCGCCGGCCGGTTGGGGACGGCAGAGGATCAAGCCAAGGCTGCGCTGTTTCTGGTCAGCGACGATTCGGATTTTATCTATGGCCATCCCTTAGTCGTGGACGGCGGTGTTGTCGCCACCGCAAACTTTCCCAAGGAGCAGTTCGTCAAGTAGAGCAGCGCAAGGCACGGTCGTCGATGCGCGCCTGAAAAGTAAGCAGACGAGAATCGATACCAGAGCCGGCTGAGAAATTTTGATTGCTCGGCGCCAATCATAAAGGGGTACGTTGCATGACTAATTTAGTGCGCATCATGCTTGTCTTCGTCGGGGTAAAACTTCTGCTGGCAATCGTCTGCGTCCCGTTGCAGGCCGCATCAGCGCCTCGTAAGTTCGTGATTGGCCATGCGGCGATGAACGCTAGGGTGGCGCCTCTCTGGGTTGCCGAAGACCTCGGCTTTTTCGCCAAGCAGGGCGTTTCCGTGAATGCAATTTTCATCCGCCAGGCTCCGGTCCTAGTCGCAGCTCTAACGTCGGGAGACGTGCACGCCGCATACACGGGTGGGACCACTGTGCTGACCGCGGTAGCCGGCGGAGCCGATTTAAAGATCATCGGCTCCCTCACTAATCGTCTGGGCTACGACATGGTCGCGGCCCCGAACATCAAAACGCCCAAAGATCTGCGCGGCAAACGCTTCGGAGTGCAGACGCTGGCGGGAACTGTCTGGCTAGGTGCCATGCTCGGACTGGAGCACTTGGGCCTAGAAGCTAAAAGGGACAATATCACTTTCCTCGTGATCGGCGATCAAACGTGGCCACTCAGGCTCTTGAAGGCGGTCAAATCGATGTGACGGTGCTGGATGGCGTTTTTAGCCGGCGATTGAAGCAGAAGGGCTTCACAATCCTAGCCGAGCTGCAAAAGGCCAACATCCCGTTTTCCTCTCAGGGACTGGTGGCTCGCGGCGCTTTCCTTCAAGAGCAGCGCGAGACCATGGAAGGTGTCATGAAGGGACTTTTGGAAAGCATCGCCTTTTGTCTCGCGCCGAAAAATAAGAGCGCCGTTATCGCGACTATTACTAAGCGGCTTAAACTGGCGGACGCCTCGGTAGCTGAAGATGGCTACCAGGACGTGATCAACGGTGTGGAACGAAAACCTTATCCGGTCATCGAGGGACTGCGCAACATCCAGCGGTTGATGAAGATCCGTAACCCTGCTCTCGACAAGGTCAAGATAGAAGATATGATCGACGATCGGATCCTGCGTCGGTTAGATGAAAGCGGTTTTATCGATCAGCTGGCGAAGACCTACCCTGCGAAGTAGACATGCGTGAAGGCGTATGGGTGATGGAAATAGAAGGTGAGAATGACAATGCGGCGCGGCTGTTCGCCAGCCAATCATCCTGGTTCGAGCGTTCTGGGTGAACTTAAGATCTGTGATACCACTTCCGCTAGAGAAGATTCGTAACGAAACCAAACGCGTGATTTTACCTAGGCCCCCGCTGATATCATTCCTTAACTTGACAATAGCTCCAGCCCAAGTAATATCCGCTTATTTTGCCGGCTGGCGCAAAATCCTGCCGCACTCTTCGCCGTGCGCGGTTTAGATGATATGTTGTTGGGACGCAATTAGTCTTTCATTGCTTAATCCGCCTGCGCGAGACTGAATAAATGGCCGAGCTCATTAAAGTTAAAGATCTGCGAACGTCCTTTTTCACGCCCGAAGGTGAAGTGCGCGCCATTGACGGCATCAGTTTCGAAATTGGCGAAGGCAAGACTCTGGGCTTGGTCGGAGAGTCCGGCTGCGGCAAGAGTGTGACCTCGCTTTCGATCATGCGACTGATCGCTTCGCCTCCGGGAAAAATTGTCGGTGGAGAGATTCTTTATCGTGGCCGGGATCTTCTCAAGTTGAAGAATGAGGAGATGCGCAAAATCCGCGGCAACGAAATCTCGATGATCTTCCAGGAACCGATGACCTCGCTCAATCCGGTGTTCACTGTCGGCAATCAGATCGGCGAAGCGATCCGGCTTCATCAGGGCCTCGGCAAAAAAGAAACCCGGCAAAAAACCATCGACATGCTGCGCCTGGTCAAGATCGCTGATCCGGAGTCTCGGGTCGATGCCTATCCGCACCAACTGAGCGGCGGCATGCGCCAGAGAGTCATGATCGCAATGGCGCTGTCCTGTAACCCGAGCTTGTTAATCGCCGACGAGCCGACCACGGCGCTTGACGTCACGATTCAAGCGCAGATTTTGGATTTGATGAAAGAGTTGCAACAAAGGCTCGGCATGGCGCTGTTACTGATCACCCACGATCTGGGCGTGGTGGCGGAGCAAGCCGATGAAGTTGCGATTATGTATGGCGGCAAGATCGTGGAGCGCGCCAGTGCGCGGGGGATTTTCACCAGGCCATTTCACCCGTATACCGTGGGGCTATTAAATTCTCTTCCCGGTACCGGCCGTTTGAAGAAAAGGCGTCTGGATGCAATCCCCGGGATGGTGCCCAATCCTTTGCATCTGCCGAGTGGCTGTCGTTTCCGCGATCGCTGTCCAAGGGCCGCAGATCTATGTGCGCAAGTGGAACCGGAGCTGCTGGAAAGAGAACCGGGCCATACCGTTGCCTGCCATTTTCCGCACACCGAATGGAGACAACGGGCCGGGCGGGAGATAGAAATTGAGAGTCAGGGATCACCATGAATAGATGCAAGCCGGCGACTCCTCACGGTCCCTATCTGATGCTGGTAGTACTATGAGCCTGTTAGAAATCCGAAATCTTAAAAAGCATTTTCCAGTCGGTCAAGCGTTATTTTCGCGCAATAAAGACGTGGTGAAAGCTGTCGACGGCGTCAATCTTAGGGTCGAGCAAGGCGAAACGTTGGGTCTGGTCGGGGAGTCCGGTTGCGGCAAGTCAACCTTGGGACGTGCCATCTTGCGGCTGATTGAGCCAACCGAAGGTGAAGTTTACTTCGAAGGCAAAAACTTGTTGGCCATGTCGCAGCGCGAGCTGCGCGATATCCGGCGACAGATGCAAATTATTTTTCAAGATCCGTATGCGTCTCTCAATCCGCGGATGCGGGTCGGTGATATCGTCGGCGAAGGGCTGGAAATTCACAAGATCGCCAGAGGCAAGGCCAAACGAGACCGGGTCATCGAACTGCTTCGTCAAGTCGGTTTGCGCGAGGACCATTATAACCGTTATCCGCATGAGTTCAGCGGGGGTCAACGGCAGCGCATCGGCATCGCTCGGGCGCTGGGTGTCGGTCCCAAGTTTATTGTCTGTGATGAGCCGGTATCGTCACTGGATGTTTCGATTCAGGCCCAGATCATCAATCTGTTGCAGGAGCTGCAAGAGAAGATGCATTTGACCTACCTGTTTATCTCGCATGACCTGCGGGTGGTCGAGCATATCAGCCACCGGGTA
>JAJONK010000320.1 GCA_021323355.1 Deltaproteobacteria bacterium | reverse complement strand
GCAGGCCGAACGCTTAGGATATAGTGTCAAGGTGATCGATAAGCTAGCTGAAGGTGAGGCGACTGAACTAGCCGTGGCTCATGCCGCAATCGCCAAAAAAATTTATCATTCGGGGACGGTTCGGCGACCCGCTTGCGTCATCTCGGGAGGCGAGGCAACCGTCACGCTCCGTGGGAATGGGTTGGGCGGACGCAATCAAGAATTCGCGCTTGCAACCGCGCTGGAGATTGATGGTTTGGATGGCGTCGTCGCACTGATCGGCGGGACCGACGGCAGCGACGGGCCCACGGAGGCGGCAGGTGGGATCGTCGATGGCGGCACTGTTCGCAGGGGTGAAACTAAGGGTCTCGATGCGCGGGACTACCTCAGCAGAAACGACTCCTACCATTACCTGAAGGCAACGGATGATCTGCTAGTGACCGGACCGACCTTTACCAATGTGATGGATCTCCGCCTTTTTATCATCGAATAGCGAGCTGGACTAAGCGAAAGTCATACGATTCATCGTTTGAGCGCTGTTTCACCACGCAAAATTGGGACTTGCCCCGACGTGACTCTTAGGGGGCATTCGAAGCGGACGCTTTCACAAAACGGGTTGATTTCGAATCTGTTCATGATTAAAGTGCCCGTTTCCTGGTATTCCGGTTTTACGGATCAGGACCGCGACTCAAAAATAATTGCCGGGAGTTGAAAATGATTGATGTGAGTTTGCGCGGGGTCAGATGCCGGGCGGCGCAAGAAATTCTTGATACCGACGGCACGGTCGATATCGCCACCGAGGGAACAATCGTCTATGAACTCGAGGGTGAAGGCGGGCAGCTCGTGAGTGTCCAATGGGACACCGGAACAACTTGCTTAGTTTCTTCCGAGGAGATCGAAATCACCGACAGCAGCGTTAGCTGGCAGTAATCACATTGGTGGCAAGTTGGAGCGGCATGCGTCAAGTGTCGCTTAGATTGGGACGGAGCTATATTATGACGCCGGACTCGGTAGTTTGATGGCCAGCTTTTGCGCTAGATCTTCAAAAATAATTAGCCATTCTTCTGCTGTTTGCTCGCCTTCGACGTGACGCTTTTGCATCTGCAGATAAACCGATTGCATCAAAACATAAAAAATGTTCTGCACTCGCCATAAATCGACAGGAAAAGGCAGCTTGACGAGTAACCCAGTTGCCTCCTGGAGTTCCCGCAGGACAGACACCGTCGGTGTTCGCGCTAGGCAATTGGCCAACCGTTCCAAATTCTGCCGATAGGTGAACTCCAAAGTAGGCGCATCGAGCGTCACTCCAGCGATTTTCGCGGACTCCAATAACGCATTGACACGTTCGGCATTGATCTCTCGCTCTTGAAGCGCCCGGCGCAAATCGCCATTGAGTACCAGCTCTGCGGCCGCCGTAAAGGCCTTCGGTAGCGGAATATGTAGATCCGTCAGGTAGCGCATAACCGGCCCGCGTTGCTCGTAGATTTGCCGGTATAGTGTCTCGGTTTGACCCAAAGCCAAAGCTAAAATGTTTTCAATGACGGTTCTCTGTTCTTCCCGGAAAAGCGATCGCAGAGAGTAATTCGACTCACCAAAGTAACGATCCATGACGCGAATCACCTCGGCGAAGTCAGCGCGAGCGAATGAAGCGACCGATTCACCGACCAGGTTTTGGTAGAGTCTATCCGGCATGAACTCCTGAACTCCACCATTTACGTTGTGGTCGCCCATGTGCAGCACTCCGAAGCTCAGCATCGATGATTCCCGAGTGATTTCGCTGGTTAGCTTTACACGCCCGACGGCTAGTCTGGCCGTACCAGCGTTGAAGACTTGATAATCGTCGCGTTCTGCACGAAAGCAGTAGATTGAAGTTTTGTCCGGATAGCTTTCAAACAGTGAGCGCACCGCGTAATGCGCGCCGATTCGCTCCCAGTTGACCATCGCCGTTCGCACGAGCTGATAATAGATGTCCTTTCCCCCGCCGAGCTCCGACAGATTGCTCCTTGCAGCAGATAGTTTCTCAACAAACTGAGACTCCAGTGACTCGCCGAACAACTCCTGGCTCAGCTGTACTACCCGCGCGGCATACTGAATAATTTGGATGGTTTCTATCCCCGACAGATCATCGAAGAACCAACCACAGCTGGTATACATCAGCATGGCATGCCGCTGAAGCTCAAGCAGCTTGAGTGCGGTTACTCGGGAGTTGGCGTCGAGCGGGCCAATCGCATGACGTGAAAAGAAGCGTTCGAGGATTTCGGGCGCTCGGTTGTGAACGACATCTATATAATCGTTGCGCGCTGCCCAAGGATCCTTTAAAAACTTGCCGGCTTGTGTCTCGAAAGATCCTGAAAGCGAATCGCGTAACCAATCCAACGCATTGCGCACTGGTGTTCGCCACTCCTGATTCCAGTTCGGATGCCCGCCCGTATTGCACCCGCAGTTGCTCCACCACCGATCGATGCCATGGAAACAGCTCCAGGAGCTTTTTTCGATGATTTCAACTTGTTGGGTTGGCGGGTGCCGATCCAGGTATTCGCCATAGTTGGTCAGCCGGGCCAACTTCTTGGCTTCGATTTGGTTCAGGGCATAAGCCAAGGCCATGTCACCGAAACGATGATGATGCCCATAGCTCTCGCCGTCGGTTGCGATATGTACCAGTTGCGGCCAACGCCGTTGATCCGAGAATGCGCCGACGAGCCTATCCGCAAAATGATCACCGCGCGTCAGTAAACCTTCAAAAGCCACAGCCCGCGCAATCGGTCCGTCATAGAAAAATAGTCCAATGCTTTTACCGGAAGCTAGCTGTTGTAGGTAGGGCCGAGTCGGATCAATTTTTGCTCCAGTCACGTCTTGCCATAGCCGCGCGCCGGTGCGCAGCACTCGGGAGGCCTGGTGCGGCGCAAGGATCGTAAAGCGAATTCCTTCTTCCGCCAAAATCTGCAGCGTTTCCAAATCTACGGCCGTCTCCGGCAACCAAATTCCTTCGGGCCGGCGCTTGAAACGGCGCTCAAAATCACCGATCCCCCAGAGAACTTGTGTCCGTCGATCTCGCCGGCTGGCGAGCGGCAATATGATATGATTGTAAGGTTGAGCGATCGCTGAGCCATGGCCGGCAAACTTCTGCATGCTCAGACGATCCGCGGATAAGATTGCTTCGTAGACTTCCGGTTCGTTGTTCTCTAGCCACTGAAGCAAAGTCGGGCCAAAATTGAAACTCATTCTGGAGTAGTTGTTGACTAGCTGACCGATTCGACCCTGATCGTCCAGGATCCGCGCTACGGCATTGGGCGCATAACATTCAGCGGTGATGCGCTGATTCCAATCGTGGTAGGGATAGGCGGAATCCTGTAGCTCGACTGTTTCCAACCAGGCATTTTCTCGCGGCGGCTGATAAAAATGTCCGTGAATGCAAACGTAACGTTCCATCTAGATTGATCCGATTAATGATGAATGCGGGATGACATGGGCGAGAGGAGTGAGCCAGGTGAAAGGGATGTCTTAAAAGGAGAATCTGAATAAGAGCGATGTTTCCGACCGAGCTACGCTGCCATCAAGGATTGGTCATGATCCAGCTGGTCTTGCGTTCACCTCGAGCCACCACGACAATACCGGTTTCCGAGACGAAATAATGCTCCTTATCATGGGCGGCATCGTAGCCAATCTGCATTCCTGAGGGGATGACATTGGACTTGTCGATGATAGCATTGCGAATCTTGCAGTTACGTCCAATCTCCACCCAATCCATAATCACCGAATCTTCGATTTCGCTATAGCTGTGAATCCTAACATTTCTACCAACGACACAATTTCGTACCAAGCTTCCACTCACTATGGTTCCTTCTGACACGATGGAGTTGAGCGCCATGCCTTTGCGATCGTACCAATCAAACACAAATTTGGCCGGCGGATCGCCGGACCCAACCGTGCGCAACGGCCAGCTCCGATTGTAAAGATTGAATGATGGGTCCACCGAGCATAAATCCATATTAGCTTCATAGTACGCTTCGATGGTTCCGAGATCACGCCAGTAACTGGCTTCCTCTCCCTTGAAGGGAACCGGTACACGATTTCTGCGAAAATCATAGGCAAAAACTTTTTGATCCCGAATGAGATCCGGAAGCAGATTCCGCCCAAAGTCGTGAACGCTGCGGTTGTTCTTGGCGTCGGCGACAAGAGCGGGAACCAGCACGTCGGTATTAAACAAATAATTGCCCATCGAGACCAGCGCATAATCCGGCTCGCCTGGAATAGATTTTGGCCGGAT
>JAJONK010000319.1 GCA_021323355.1 Deltaproteobacteria bacterium | reverse complement strand
TTTTGAAAATTCGTTTAGTTCGGATGTTAACATCCCGTTCACTGAGCTAGATTTTTGCTTTAACGCTTCAAACTCTTTCAGTATAGGATCATTTGGGTCCTGTTTGTGATCGGCTTTGCCGCTCGAAGGCGCTAAAGCTTTATTGGGCTCAGATTCATCTTTCCGTGCTGCGACCTGAGGCTTTTCATCCTGACTCCGTAAAGTAAGAAGCTGAAGCGGTTTGTCCGATCGGGCGATCTTCGAGACGAAGTTTCTGTCTACACCAACCACACCGCCATAGACATCAAACATGACCTGGGTTCCTTCTTGCCAGTGCCGGCCGGTAACGAACTCGTTGCCGTTTTTAAGCTTAATCACAAATGCCGCGTCAGCCAACTCGGCTTCAACCGCCCAAGCCGTCACACATAAAGCAATCACTAAGCTCCTCATATGGCAGTCCCTCACGATAGCGCGTATTTTAGCATTTAAACCCAAACATCACCAAAGCTATTTGCCTGGCGCTAAAACCGGAGTAAATAAATCTTCTCTGTCACCGGTTAGACAATTCTATGTTTGTTTCGGCGTGATCGGATGTACTGCACTGAGTCTTAACGTGTTCCCTTTTTGATCTGTTTGGGGCGCGACCAACTAGCAGTTTCCCACCACTAGCCTGGCAAAATATAATAGGTTAGGATACGCCGCATGCTGCGTTATTTCACCGCGGGAGAGTCTCACGGACCCTGTTTGACGATGATTATTGACGGGGTCCCAGCCGGATTTCCTGTTGATCCAGGGAAGATCAATCATGATCTATGGCGCCGACAGCAAGGTTATGGCCGCGGTGGCAGAATGTTGATCGAAAGAGACGAGGTTCAAATTCGCTCTGGTGTTCGTTGGGGCGAAACACTTGGATCACCTGTATCATTTGGCATCGAAAACCGAGACTGGAAAAACTGGACCAAGAAAATGTCAGCTGCTCCGGAGGACCGTGACGAAAAAATTGCAGTCACCAAGCCGCGTCCCGGACATGCTGATCTCAATGGAGTCCTCAAGTATGACCGCTCGGACATTCGAGATATTCTAGAGCGGGCTAGTGCGCGCGACACAGTTTCGCGGACCGCGGTAGGATCTTTCTCGAAGCAAATACTTTCGCCCTTTGGTATTCGGGTGATGGGCTATATCCGGTCTATCGGAAACATCACGTCGAACTTCGACGGACTTTCGTACGACGAAGCGTATGCGCGTGCGGAAGAGTCTCCTGTGCGGACCGCGGACAGCGCTGCTGAAGAAAAGATGATCGGCTTGATCGAGGAGTGCAAGAAAGAGGGAAACACACTCGGGGGTATTTTTGAAATAATAGCATTGGGATTGCCGCCGGGCTTAGGCACGCACACGCAGTGGGATCGGAAGCTCGATGGGCGATTAGCGCAGGCGTTAATGAGCATCCAGGCAATCAAAGGTGTTGAGATCGGCCTCGGCTTCGAAATGGCCCGCCGCCGCGGCTCTCAGGTTCATGACGAGATCTTCTTCGATCCCGCCAAAATGGTTAGCGAAGGCACGCCGAGAATTGTGCCGACCGGCTTTTACCGGGGCAGCAATAATTCAGGCGGAACTGAAGGTGGTATGTCGAACGGCGCTCCTTTAGTGGTTCGGGTTGCGATGAAACCGATCTCTACTTTGATGAGTCCGCTGCAGTCTGTCGATCTACGATCCAAGCAACAGACGGATGCCTCCGTGGAGCGCTCTGATGTCTGCGCCGCCCCGGCCGCCGCGGTTGTCGGTGAATCTGTTGTAGCTTTTGAGTTGGCCAATGCTTTTTTGGAGAAGTTCGGTGGAGACTCGCTCCGAGAAATTCGCCGTAATTACGAAAGCTATCTGGAGCAAATCAAGAACTTCTAAATCACTTGCCATTAAACGCTAATCAGAACATTGCTCTCATCGGTTTTATGGCCGTAGGTAAAAGTGCCGTGGGACGAAAACTTGCGCGGCGATTGAAACGACGATTCGTCGATCTCGATAAGGCGATTGAGAAGTGCGAGGGTTCCAAAGTTCGAGAGATCTTCGAAAGGAAAGGTGAGTCTTACTTTCGTCAGTTAGAAATGCAAGCGCTTGCACAGGTGCTTCGGGACGATGGGCAGGTCATAGCTACCGGCGGTGGGGTTGTATTGCATGAAAACAATTTGAGACTTCTGCAAGAAAGGAGCTTAATTGTTTGTCTGACGGCCGACGTTAATGCGATTGTGCGGCGAGCCGGTAGCGCTAACCGGCGGCCTTTGTTAATGACAGCCGATAAGGCGCAACGGATAAACGAGCTTCTGAAGCAGCGCAAGCAATATTATGCTAAGGCTCACATCGAAATCGATACCAGCGAATTGACCGTCGATGAAGTGGTTGGCAAAATCCTCGCGCTCGCCGGATCGGCTCAATAGTTGATCTATGCAGACCGTCAAAGTCGATTTAGGACAACGATCCTATAACATCTTCGTCGGGGAAGGAATTCTTTCAGCTGCCGGTGATCTACTCAAACGAGCTGGGATCAAAGGGAAACTTGCGGTCGTCACCAATTCTACAGTAGCTCAACTGTATCTCGACCCTGTGCACGATGCTCTGCAGAGTTCCGGATTCGAGGTTATCCCTATATTGATTCCAGATGGTGAGGAATACAAAACGCTATCGACTCTTTCGACGATTTTCGACCGTCTCATTAGCGAAAGATTTGAACGCCAATCGTGTCTAGTGGCTTTGGGTGGTGGTGTTGTCGGAGATATCGCCGGCTTTGCCGCAGCTACATATTTGCGCGGCATGCCGTTCGTGCAGATACCGACTACTTTGCTAGCTCAAGTAGACTCAAGTGTCGGAGGAAAGACCGGCGTTAATCATTCTCGAGGCAAGAATTTGATCGGCGCGTTTTATCAACCCCGCGCAGTAATCATCGATGTGGCTCTGTTGTCATCACTGCCGCGGCGCGAGTTGGTAGCCGGCCTGGCAGAGGTCATAAAATACGGCATTATTGAAGATCCGGTTCTATTTGGCGGCTTAGAGGAGAAACTGGATAGAATTTTGGTTTTGGATCGTCGGTTACTCACTGAAGTGATCGCCACCTCGTGTGCGATAAAGGCCCGGGTGATAGAAAAAGATGAACGAGAAGATGATCATCGCGCCGTTCTCAACTTCGGGCACACCGTAGGACATGCTTTGGAGGCCGCGACCCATTATCGCAAATATCTTCACGGTGAAGCAGTCGCTATCGGTATGGCGAAAGCTGCTGCTATCTCTTATCAGCAGGGCTTTTGCGACGCGAAAACCTTGGGCCGCATTATCAAATTGATCAAAATGGCAGGATTATCAACCGAAATACCGCAGGAAGTTTCGACACAGTCTTTGATTGAAGGCATGGAACTGGATAAAAAATCAGCGGACGGGAAGGTTAAGTTCGTCGTCTGCACCGCCATCGGTAAGACTTGCTTCCACCTGTTAACCGCAGAGCAAATCGCTGCCGCTCTCGGCAAATAGGATATCCAAGACTTGGAGTAGCCGCTACCACAATTTACTGGCGCATGATGGCAAAAAAGAAACGAATCTTGATCCTCAACGGTCCTAACTTGAATCTGCTCGGCAAACGCCAGCCGGAAATTTATGGCAGGCTTACTCTGGAAGAAATAGGCCGAGAGATACGCTCGCTTGCAAAGCAACTGAGCGTCACCGTGGAGATTCGCCAGTCCAATAATGAAGGTGAACTGGTCGATTGGATCCAGCAAGCTCCAGCTCAGTTCGGCGCTATTGTGATCAATCCGGCGGCTTATACCCATTCGAGTGTGGCCATGCGCGATGCCATCATAGCTGCCGGCATCCCCGCCATCGAAATTCATATCTCCAATATTTATAAGAGAGAAGCTTTTCGAAAACATTCTTATATCGCCGGTGTCGCCGTGGGACAGATTACCGGTTTCGGCGTGCAGAGTTATTTATTGGGCTTAAGAGCGGCAGTGGAATGCTTATAAGACTGAGCTAGTGCCCAGTATCAGTGTTGTTGCGTTAAGGTCCTAGTTCAAGTTGTCTCCTCAACTTTAACTGCCCGATCTCTTCATCACAGGCGCGCGAACTGTTCCCTCCAGATCGCGACGTTTACAGCCTCGTAGGTTCATGTTAGCGTTCATTGACTGGGGTACCGCCATGAACCCGATTTTTCTCCGGTACACATTCCTCGCGAGTTTGCTGGTTTGCCGCCTAAGCCAGCCATTTCCACTATTCAGCGCTGAAGCCAAAGTGCAGATTCACTCACCAAAAACCGGCGCTACGATCAACCAAGAACAGAACCTGGTCTTCGTTAGCGGAAAGGTCACTACAACCGCCGCCCGTTCAGCCAACGTTGACATTATGCTTCTTCTGGATGCGTCAGGGAGCACCGCCCGATATGCCGGGATCGATTTGGCGGGGATGGATCAGCTACCGGAGAGTGGTTCCGGCTCTAATACTCCGCAGATATTCATTGGCGGCATGAGCGTAGGCGGACCCGCTACGAGGAATCTCAGAAACTCTATACTTGCCGCGGAGGTGATCGCCGCGCGCAGGCTTTTAACGCAACTGAACTCCGAAACGACACGGGTCGGCCTCGTGAGTTTCGGCGAGCGCGCAAAGTTGGTTCAGCCGCTCACCCATGAGTTCGACCGAGTTCGCCTCGCTCTCGATGAAGTGTATAAGGCAGGCCCTTACGGTGGCACTAATATGGTCGAAGGAATCCGCACCGGCATCACCGAGCTGATGGGATTAGGAAGCAGTGAAAAGAAAACTGATGCAGTTAAAGTAGAATTTCTTTTGACGGACGGCTTCCCTACGATGCCCATCGGCGGAGGTCAAAGAGCCACGCCGCAAGACACTGACCTAGCCATCAACGCGGCGCGACTCGCGGGAAGGGCCGGAATCAAGGTTCACGTTTTTGCGTTAGGCGAAGAAGCGCTCTCTTTTCCAAGAGCCGCCGTCGGCATCGCCAAACAAAGTGGCGGCACCTACACACCCGTTTCGCGGCCGGTAGATATCCTGTCGGTGGTCGAGAACATATCCGCGGTTGGCGTGGACTACGTTCAGATCGTCAATCAGACCAGCGGTCAGAAAGCCAGTCAACTGAGAGTGGCGGCTGACGGGTTTTTCTCCGCCGCGGTGCCAGCGATCGAAGGACGGAACCAGATCGACGTTTTCGCGCGAGCAAGCGATGGTTCCAACGGGAAGGACTCGATTACTATCAATTATCAGTCTGGAAATCAGAAGTCTTTGGAATTGGAAGTCTTCCTGGAAAGAGAAA
>JAJONK010000009.1 GCA_021323355.1 Deltaproteobacteria bacterium | reverse complement strand
TAAAGGCAGGCACTACGACGGGTGCTGGTCCAATCGGGTTGGCAAAAAGACGAGCAACCGGCATGCGGGATTCCGGGTGGGCCGACCATCGTCCGTATCTTAGATCGCCGTCGGCTTTGCCGTCGCTGATATCGTTGGTCGGTGCAAACTCATCGACTCGTTCTTTCTTATTCTCGAAACCGGGATTGCCAAAAAGTTCTAGAATTGTGTTGCTGACCGGGCGTACCGTGTACAGCATTCGGACTCCCCACTGGGGCACTCGGGTTTCTTCCAAACTAAAAAGATTGACAGCAGCGGGTGGGGAAAACGTTAGATTTTGGGGATTGATGACGTCTAAAAGCCTCTGTCCGTCCGTCTCTCCCCATGAGATGAACTGCCGGCCGACTCTTAGATGCAATCCATCGGTGGGTAGAATGTCTGCCACTGCCTCCCACGGAACGCCTTTGTACTCAGAATAGAAATCCGCAGGCAATGCTCGGCCGGTTCCCGCTGGTTGCACCGTAGCTTCCCGGCTTTTGGTCTCGGCGCTGTAACGGGGTTCGGCAACGAATCGCCAAGAAAGGAAAAGTTTGAAACTTTCCGTGAATTCAAAATTAAACTCCGGCTGAATGGTAAACCGGTTCATGATGAAGCGATTGGACGTGTTGAAAAACCGGCTCCCATGGCTTATGGAGAACCCGGTTGTATTCTCAACGAATCCGCCGAACGAGACCTTTTCTTCGAAAAACTTTTCCCAATCATTGCTAAGTACGGATTGACCGGCTGCGGATCCGCCGAAAACAAGGGTCATAAAAATCGCCATAGCCAGCGACACGAGTTTTCGTTGCGTCAATTCCATGATGCGCCTCCGCCTAACTCGGTGATTATGTCGCCATAGCCAGCGACACGAGTTTTCGTTGCGTCAATTCCATGATGCGCCTCCGCCTAACTCGGTGATTATGTTTTCACTGATGGTTCGTGATAATTTTAGAGGTACGATGGGCTTATTCATTTATAGTTCGAAAGTTAATATGTCAAGCAAATCGTTCGCGCTCCTATTATCAGCCATTCTATTAGCCGCGCCTTATCTCGCGCCCAGCTTATTTCCGCTTGCTTGGATCTCCTTCGTGCCGCTTTTTTGGGTTATCGGTAAAGCGGAAACATGGCGCCGGGCGGTTCTGTATGGCTGGCTGATGGGCACTGTCGCTCACCTGCTTGGATTTCATTGGCTTGTCTACACCATCAATGTGTTCGGCGGTTTTCCCTATCCGATTAGCAGCCTTGTCTTCCTAATCTACGCGATTTTGCAGGGACTGCAGATGGCACTCTTTGCCCTTCTTGTGCGCCGATTTGGATTTGGGCCCTTACAGATTCTGCCAGGGGTATTCTGGGTCGCCCTCGAATTCTGGTTCCCGCTGCTGTTTCCCTGGTACCTTGCCAACAGCCAGGTTTCGTTTTCGCTGTTCATTCAATCGGCCGATCTGGTCGGGCCTTATGGCGCGAGCTTTGTGCTCATGTGGTTCAACGCCGCGGTTTATCGACTCGTCTGCGCCGGCAAAGAGGAGCGTCGATCGCGCATACGGGCGCTCGGGTATTGCGCCATGTGTGCGCTCCTGTCGCTGATTTATGGTTACCAGCGTTTGGCTACCGTGACGGACGAGATCGCCGCGGCGCGCAAGTTGCCGGTGGCGGCGGTGCAGGGGAATATCGACATCGACCTGAAATGGAATCCGGCGCTGGTCAAGCAGAATCTCGAGAAACACAAAAATTTAACCAGCCAGCTGGAAGCCGTGCCTTTGGTGATCTGGCCGGAATCGGCAGTCGAGGTGTGGCTGCCTGACCAGCTGCAGTATTTACCCGAAGATTTAATGCCGCAATTGAAGTCCCCTCAGTCTCATCTTATCTTTGGCGCAAAAAGCTTCCGTGGCAGGCCCGGCACTGCGGATTTTCAGGCGTTCAATACGGCATTCTTCGCTGATTCGGCTGGTCGGGTGTTAGGAAGATATCACAAACAGGTCCTGCTCGCGTTTGGCGAGTATTTGCCGTTCGCCAAAGTGCTGGCGTTGCTGCCGGCAATGCCGTTCGCCGACGGTTTCACCGCGGGGCGGGGTGCGGTTACGTTTGAGATGCCGGGCGACATTCGGATCGGGTCGCTGATTTGCTACGAAGATTTGATGCCCGAGCTATCCCGCAATTTCGTCAAGGAAACTCGTGCCAACCTTCTGATCAATCTCACCAACGACGCCTGGTACGGCAAATCGGTCGGACCGTGGCAGCACGCGCGCCTTGCGCAATCCCGCGCGATTGAAACACGCCGCAGCTTGCTCCGTGTCACCAACACCGGGGTGACCTCACTGATCAATGCCAAGGGAGAATTGGTTCAATCTTTGCCGATGTTTGTGCCGAAGCTGCTAAAAGCCGAGGTCGATATCTTGACCGGTGAGACCTACTATGTTCGGTATGGCGACTGGTTCGCGTGGGCCATAACCATCAATACCGTAGCGATTGTTTTTTTCCATCTGAAGAGAGCCATAACGGACGAGTAACCTAGACAAAGGGGGCGGAATCAATTCCGGCCCCCTAGGTCTAATCGCCGGAAGGGTGAGTCCAAGTAATTTGATGATCGACTCCAGTTGGATATTACTAATCAACTTTAATCGATCGGCAACTGCAGACCTGGAATCTTTAGCTCCTGGTCCATGCAGGAAATTTTACCGATGGGTCCGGCCGGGCTGACTTCGCCCCCCGTATTAGGGGAATTGTCCCGCCGATTACCGTCAGACTGAGAGGTGCAGAAAACTTTTCCGGTAAGGAATGGACTGGTTGGGAATTCAAGAATGTGGTTGTTGCCGACGGACTGGTCACCTGCGTTCCTCAAACCAACTCCGAATGGCGCCGGCTGAGGTAGATTAACGGGATTACGAAAAACTTCGATGACTTTTTTGTCTTGCGTAACCACCGCGACTGCATTCCGCTCATTGGCAGCCACCCAGATATTGCCCTCCCGATCGAGGGCGATGCCGTCGCCGCCCTCGAGAATCGGATGAGCGACCAAGACATTACTGAGGCACAGAGTATTAGCCGTAAATGTGGTATCGCAGCCGGTCGGACTTTTGAGATTTCCATCCCGATCGAATTCCATCTTCCAAAGCGCTCCCCGTGCGGTATCGATATTGAAGAGATCGCCCTTCTTATTGAAGGCCAAACCGTTCGCCACCAGCGGCTGGGAACCCAATGAGTTGGCGGCGTTACGACTCGTTGGTGTCACGGTTATCGTTCCTAACGGCAACGCACGGACATCACGACCGACCCCACCAACACCATCAACGAGGTTCACCTCATTGGCCATCGGCTGAATCCGAAATGCCTCCTGGCAATTAACCGGCGGTGCGGCAGTGCAGTTTGCGCCGGAGCCGGTTATTTGCCAAACCCTTCCCTGACCGGTCGTGCCGTCGCTGGCCCAGAGATTCCCTCGCTTGTCGAAGGCAAGTCCATTCGCCCCGGGCGCGCCCGAGGCAAAAACGGTCGCGGTCGGTGGCGTGTTCGCGTTTGGTTTGAAGGTATAAATAGTTCCCGCGGCTCCGTCGGCAACGAACAGGTCGCCGCTTTCATCGAAAGCGATACCAGAGAAGCCGCAGTTTCCGGCAGCCGGCTTAACCGACCCCACCTCAGTCAGTTCAGGCTTGCTTAGATTGATCTGCCAAATGGGACAAGGAGGCATCCCCGAGCCGCCTGTGTATAAGTTGCGGTGATTATCGCCGGTCAGGCCTTCAATCGGGCGCGGAGTGGTGATGAGCGTCGTAAAGGTGGCGCTGGTTGGAAACTGTCGTTTGTCATCATCGTCTTCGCGAGCCGCGAACAAACCTGCGCCGATGACGGAGATAACGAAAATAATGACCATAGAGGTGAGCCATCGCATTTTCATAAGACTCCTCCTTCCTGTTTGAATACCCCAATCCTTTGTCCCGGCCGTTAAACGAGGTGAGCTTATCCCGAAACTGATGAAAAGTGTCAAGCCTTTTTTAGCGAGAGGCAAATATTGAAGAGACGGTTGGTTTACTGCGATAAAGTCTCAGTGGCGGCGAGTATCAGTTCAACTTTATGCTCGCCGTACATCAACGGACGCTGCAGACCGATAGAGGAGGTGGGATAGATAGTGGTGCGTCTGTTTACTGAGACCTCGTCCGGCAACTTCCTCCTCTACTTCGGCACAAACACAAGAAAATATTGATACGGCAAGAATGTGTGCTCTTTCGTAAGCCGGAAGCCGTTACTTTCCATCTGTCGGATCAGATCCTCGCGAGCAATCTTCATTTGCATCGGCGGACCGACGGGAAGTTCTTTCTTATGGAAGTCGATCATGATGATTTCGCCGCCGGGTTTTAGCATCTTTTTGATCAGCGAAAGATACTTCGACTGATTCTCGATGTGGTGCCATGAATTTGACAAGAAGAAGCGATCTATCGAGCTATCGGCCAGGAGCGGGTCATCGGGATCCGCGAGAATAGATGTGACGTTCATGGCTTTGAGCTGCCGGATGCGCCGATTCAGGTGCAGAATCATCTCGGGGCTGACGTCGACGGCATACACATTTCCTTTATCGCCAACGTGATGCGCCAGGCGAAAGGTGAAATAACCCGAGCCTGCGCCGATATCGGCGATCACTTCAGCTGGCTTAATGGCCAGCGCAGTCAGCACCTCGTGCGGCTTTTGGTAGACGTCGCGTTTCGGATCTTCGAGCATGCCGATGTAGGCATTTGAATCGCGGTGAAGTTGGTGCATCTCATGATGATCGCGTTTGACCGCGTCCTGGGCCGGTGCTGACAACGGCACAGCCAGCAATGCAAGAAGAGCTACTAAAAATTTCATTTTTCACCTCGCTGATTGACAACCGATTGGAACTGAATGATCGGCCACCACTTATTAAATTCAAGGTTAGCAGTTTACTGAGAAACTCTGAATGCAGCCTGCTCAAAAGATCTTAGAGGGAGGGCGACTTACAAGGATGAAAGCGGAAAATCTGAAAGCGGAATTCATTTTTCAGCTTTCAGAATTCATCTTTCCAAAAAGCATATGAGTTTTTTAAGTAGCCTGCTAGATAGCGTAGTTCGAGGTAATAAGATTGCATGACCTCCAAGCGCTAGATGAGTTGCGAGCCTGGCCGGTTCCCTGCTAATGGTAATCGCCATGGCGCAACAACAATTGAAGCGGCAAATAGGGTTATTCAGTGCGGTGATGTTGATTGCCGGCGATATGATCGGCACCGGCATCTTTATTTCAACGGGTGTCATCGCCGAGACCTTGCCATTGCCCGGCGGCGTTCTGCTGGTGTGGTTGCTCGGTGGACTGTTAGCTCTCACCGGGGCGCTTACTTTCGCCGAGCTTTCAGCCAGTTTGCCGTTTGCCGGCGGCGACTACATCTACATCCGCGAGGCCTATGGTAGATTGATGGGGTTTCTTTCGGGGTGGTCCTCGTTCCTGGTAACGTTCTCAGGTGCAATCGCATTTCTCGCCGTGAGCTTAAACGGCTTTATGGCTTTCTTCTTTCCGGTGCTGCGTTCCGAAACCGTTATATTCTCATTGGCAATACCTTGGGTGCCGATCACCGCGACAGCGGGGACAATATTTGCGATCGTCGTTGTGCTGGTCTTATCGGGCCTGCATTGTCTGGGGGTGCGTCAAGGCACGATGGTGCAAAATATTCTGACGATTCTAAAAATCGGTGCGCTCTTGGCAATCATTGTTTTCGGCGTTCTCTTCGGCAAAGGCGATACGGCGCATTTCACCCCGCTATTCGATTGGCAAAAAATTAGTTTCAGCGTGTTCGCTGCTGCCTTTATACCGGTGATATTCGCCTATTCAGGCTGGAACGCAATTACCTATATCGCAGGTGAGGTGAAAGATCCGGAGAAAAACTTGCCGCGCGCTCTGCTATTCGGCGTGCTGATCGTCACCGCGCTCTACTTGGCGATAAATGCCGTGTACATATACGCTGTTCCGGTCACTGAGATGAAAGGCGCGCTGCGCGTGTCGGAAGTGGCGACCACCGCATTGTTCGGTTACCAGACGTCCGCCTTGATAACCGCCATCATCACGATATCCATCCTCGGCGCGCTCAACGCTGTGACCATGATCGGCCCGCGAATCTATTATGCGATGGCTCAGGACGGAGTTCTGTTTAAGAGCCTTAGTCGCGTTCACCCGCGGTTTGGCACTCCGTCGAGCGCGATCATACTCCAGGCAACTTGGGCTTGTTTGTTGATCTTGACGAATACTTGGGGAACGTTGTTTACCTACGTGAGCGTGGTCATCACGTTATTCTCAGCGATCACCGTCGGCTCAGTCATCGTGCTTCGCTACAAAAGGCCGGAGCTCAAGCGTCCTTACAAGGTCTGGGGCTATCCGATCGTGCCGCTGCTATTTGTGCTCATACATTTATGGATCGTCTGGGGATCGGTAACGGAGAAACCGTTCGAGTCGCTGGTGGGCGTTGTCATCGTTGCAGTTGGTATTCCAATCTATTTCATCTGGAAGACCGTCGGGCCGGCGCAAAAGCCGAGTTTTGCTTCTAAGGCGTAAGACGGAAGTTCAACGCCGCTAGTTCTGCAATAACGAGAACTGTTCGTAATGGCTATCCGTATCACCAGAGTTTACACCAGGACAGGCGATAAAGGCGAAACTAGCCTGGTCGGTGGTAAACGCGTGCCGAAGGATTCACCGCGTATCGATGCTTACGGTACGATTGACGAATTGAATTCCGTTATCGGGTTGGCGCGCGTGTTCAACGAGGAAAACCTCGACGGTGGTGAGGCCCACCAGTTTTTGGACCAAGTGCTCTGCAAAATCCAGGAAGAGCTATTCGACCTTGGTAGCGAATTAGCCACCCCTCCTGAATTTTTTCAGGAAGGCATGTTTCGCATCTCCGACATTGAAATAAAGAATCTCGAGAAGCTCATCGACAAGTGTCAGGAAAATCTCGAGCCGCTCAACTCTTTCATTCTTCCCGGCGGTGGGCGTATCGGCGCCTATCTGCATCAATGCCGGACGGTATGCCGGCGTGCGGAACGCGAAATTCTGCGGCTAGCACGCGAGGAGACGATCAGCGAATGGCCACTGAAATACGTTAATCGGTTGAGTGATCTGTTCTTTGTCTTGTCGCGCTGGATCAGCAAGGAGACCGGGGAAAGAGAATATCTATGGCGGAGGGGGCTTCAAAGCAAGCCGAAGGGCAAATAATTTGGATTTTGGATTGCCGATTTTCGATTACCGGATAACGAAAAAAACCCGATGAACGAAAAGTCTTGGCTCGAAAATCTGATTTCGCCATCCGGCAATCGAAAATCCAAATCCAAAATCGAAAATGGGTCGGGGGGGTCATATGGGTTTATTGGATGGGAAAAAGGCGGCGATATTCGGAGTGGCGAACGACCGCAGCATTGCATGGGCGATTTCGCAAGCGCTGCATGCCGAAGGCGCGGAGTTGGCCTTTACTTTCGCGGGGGAAATTTTGGAGAAGCGCGTGCGGCCATTGGCCGAAGGCATCGGCGCGAAGATCATCCTGCCGTGTGACGTGACCAAAGACGATGAGATCGAAAAGGTTTTTGCGACCCTCAAACATGAATGGGGCGGGCTGGATATCATGATCCATGCGATCGCCTTTGCGAGGAAAGAAGATTTAGCCAACCCCTTCGTTCAAACCAGCCGGCACGGCTTTCACCTGGCCATGGACGTGAGCGCTTATTCTATGGTCGCGCTGGCGCGACCCGCGGCGGCGCTGATGGAGGGGCGCCGCGGGTCGATGCTGACGTTGACCTACATGGGTTCTGAGAGAGTCATTCCCAACTATAACGTCATGGGAGTCGCAAAGGCGGCGCTGGAGGCCAGCGTAAGATATCTAGCTCATGATCTCGGGTCCAAAGGGATTCGGGTCAACGCGATTTCCGCCGGGCCGATTAGAACCCTGGCAGCTTCAGGCATTGCCGATTTTAAAGAGATGCTTCATCACGTCAGCGAGCGAGCGCCTTTGAAGAGGAACATCGATGCCGAAGAAGTCGGCAAAACAGCGCTGTTTCTATGCAGCGATTGGGGCAGCGCGGTCACCGGCGAGGTGCTGCATGTGGATGCTGGCTACAGTATCATGGGGGCTTAGGAGCGATTAGGTGAATGGAGTGTTGGAGTAATGGAGTGCTGCTCCGAGCAATCACTTGTCCATCATTCCGAGTATTCCAATTTGCCATCGGATAGCTCGGGGAGTTTGCCATGGCAGTAAAAGAGATCACGCCCAATCAGGCGCATGATTTATTGACGGCGAATAGCGACGCTGTTTACATCGACGTGCGTAGCGAAGGCGAGTTTGCCAAAGGCCATCCGCAGGGAGCGGTGAATATCCCGGTCGCTTTTCCTGATCCGGCGCGGGGAATGATGGTGAACAGCGACTTTGTCAAAGTCGTGGAAGCGAATTTTCCACGTGAGAAAAAGATCATCGTCGGCTGTCAGGCGGGACCGCGCTCCACATCGGCGGCCAATATGCTGCAACAGGTCGGCTTTCAAGATGTTTCCAACTTGCTGGGCGGCTTCGGCGGCATGCGCGATGCGATGGGCAATGTGAGGGCGCCTGGCTGGGCGAGCTCCGGGCTGCCGGTCAGCACTGACAATGGAGAAGGTATCAGCTACCAGTCGCTGTCGGCGAAGGCGCGGTAATCAATCCAGAGCTCAGAGGTCCGAGGTCTGCGTTCCGACCGAAGATGCTTCCACCGACTTCTGACATCTGATCTCTGACTTCGGAAGAATGAGTAGTCCACTTTATTTCAAACAGATCGAAATCGGCCCGATGCACAATTACGTTTATCTCATCGGCTCGACGGAAACCCGCAAGGCAGCGGTGGTTGATGCGGCCTGGGACATCGATGAAATTCTCCGGATTGCGGCGCAGGACGAGATGAAAATTACGCATGCTCTTGTGACTCACACCCATCCCGATCACGTTGGTGGTGGATTTGCCGGCATGGAGATAGCAGGCGCGACGGAGTTACTCGACAAGTGTAAAGCCAAAGTCGTCGTGCACAAGGCGGAAGCGGAGTTCATCAAGGGGCTCTCTTCCTCGGACATGATTAAGACCGACAACGGCGACAAAGTGGATGTGGGCGGCCTGGAGATTCAGCTTATGCACACGCCCGGACACACGCCGGGCTCGCAGTGCTTTCTGGTGGATGACCGAGTCGTTTCAGGAGACACGCTTTTCATCGACGCATGCGGGCGCGTTGATTTTCCCGGCGGCAATCCCGAGCAGATGTATTACAGCTTGACTCAAAAGTTGATGGCGCTGCCCGACGACATGATTCTGTTCCCTGGCCACAATTACGCGCCTCTCAAGCACGCCACCATGGGCGAGCAGAAGAGGACCAATCCCTATCTGAAATTTTCCTCCTTGAAACAGTTTCTGGCAGCGATGGGGTATTCTTGAGCGCCGGCCGTTAGCCGGATTGTGATCTGACTTTTGTAAACCGCCTGGTTTCGAACGTACAGGACTGTCAATCCTGGGGCAGTGTGTTGATTTGCACCCATGGGCGGCACTGGAACAGGCACCCATTATTCAATTGATCTCCAAGCTCCATCCGGCAATACGATGGACCGGTTTGATCAGGCTGCGGAGTTGCTGGTAAGAACTCCGGCATTAACGTAGCGTCGACGATCTTCTTCGCGGTAATTCCAGCGGGTACAACGTCGGAAAAATACCACTGTCCGGTTTATCTTCCATCCGTAGATCGGTTGGGCTACAGCCACTACTAGTGGAAGTGATCAGAACGAGAACAAGGCTCGACGAGTATCTGATCAAGTCTGATCATACGTCACAAGTCCAACGCCTCGGGCTGTAAGTGGCGCCGCTAAATATCGCCCGGGCGGCCGAACGAATCAACGGTGCTTTGGCGATTGAAGATTATCGAATGTGAACGGATGCGGCACACCACAACGAGGACAAGCATCGGCAGACTTGTTGATTCGCGCTGCGCACCGAACGCAAAGCTTTTTGCGCCGTCGAATCAGAAGAAGTAAGGCGATAATGATAGCCGCTGCTGCGACATATTCGATCATACGATGCCCAGTGATCCATATGACAATCTGTTGAAGCTCACCTAGCAGCACAAATGGCGTCAAATACATTTCACACCCGCCCTTAACTACAGCACGGCAATGATGAAGTAGGCAGCAAACAAATAAAGTGCCAAAATACCGATCATTAGTAATGAGATAAGTAATATGTCTTCGGCATAGTTCGACCAGAATTTACCGGGCTTGATCATATAGCTCTCCGATGATCTCGCTCCAATGCGGTTGGTTTCAGAGATCTTTCCCTTTCAAGGGGACAGCCAAGCGGCGGCGGCAGTTCGGCGGCCAATCAAGATCAGCGTCGCTAAAAACAGGGCCAACTACTTTGCGATAGCCGCGCGATATTGGGCAAACTGCCGCGCTCGTTTTTAGGCTGGGATTTCCTTTGGATCTAACAATTCTCGGATTTTGCGCTGTAGATCCAAACCTGTGAACGGTTTGACGATGTAGGCGGTGCAGCCCGAGTCCAAACACGACTTGAGATCCTCAGAACGAAACAGCGCCGTCACTGCCAGTATTGGGATCTCCTTCGTCTCGCGAGAGGCGCGAAGCGTTCTTGCCGCTTCCCACCCGTCCATCACTGGCATCATCATGTCCATTAGGATCAAGTCAGGCTTCTCTGCGGTAGCCTTCTCTACGCCCTCCTTACCGTGACTTGCGAGAAGCGGAGTATAGCCGGTTAGCTGTACTCTGAGAGCTATTAGGTCGCGCATATCCGGGTTGTCTTCTACAATTAAGATTTTCATTCGCCCACCTTTATCTGAATCATCATCACACCTACTGAAATAGAGAGAATGACGCCGGGAACGAAGAAATCTGTGGGTGTCGTAACAAGTTGCGCTTCTTCGTTTCCCGGCTAATAAGCGAGAGAGCAAGCGTTGGGCCCTCACTGTTGATCGGACAGCCGATAACTCTGCAGACATTCGGAGCATGTGCGGGAGTTCTGTCCCGGCATGCTCGACGGCAACTTTGCCTGTTTACCCCGAAGCCATCTCAGGCATCGGGTTTACTTGTCACCGGTTTCGGTCAAGAGACGGAACGCAGTTGGACAAACATAAACAACCACACCGGGCATGCTCCATGCTTTGGTGGATCTATCTGAGGATAGATGTGCTCAGTCTTCGAGAATTTGCGCAGGTGTTCATAGGAGTAATCGCATGTCCAGAATTATCAAAGAGCCTTTTGCCCCACGAAGGCACCGGTATATCGTGGATCACATCGGGGTAGCGAGCGTTAGCTCTTTATATCAGCGCTTACTGAGGTCAGCTCTGCGGGTTAATAAGTTAGCTGACGCATCGCTCGAAGATCTTTGCATGGTGATTCTGTTACTCTTTTTACTATTTACCACTCTGCTTCTGCCGTGGGTGCTCTTGTAAGTTTGGTTCCTCGCCCAAAATTAGCCACTGCATAATTGTTAACTAAATCGTCATCTAAACAGCCAACGCAGCCAGCGTTTGAACCAAACGGCTATTGGAAGTGCCGCAAGTGAACTGGTTAGAAATTCCTGCTCATAGAGTGCTTGAGGTGGAGTCTAAGGAACTTGAAGAGGAGTTCGATATGTATGATAACGACGGGAAGCTTTGCGGTGGTAGCAGCGTATATCTCTTGTTCCGTAGGAAAGACGGCAAGAGATTTAAGTTCGGTCGATTCGGTGATCTCTACGGCGCTATCAAACGAAACCGCGCTTACCTGGAGGAGGTTTAGAGGTCAGTGTAGGGCATGATTACCGTTCCGTACTGTCCATTCCTTAGCCATGATTATTCTCCCGCACCAGGCTGCGGAACTCTTTATCGTGCCTCAAATCCGCAGAACGTTGAGTGCTGTAGATGCCAGCAGGCGTACACTCCGCGAACACGATCTGCGCGACCTAGCCGCGGGTTGAGCCACACGCAATTTTTCATTTCCTCCCGCGTGGGCGTGCGCTGTCTCTCGGGCAGGTTAGCAACAAGGACCAACAGTGGTCTCTAAGCCTTCAGCTTGCTCTACATCACGAAGGGTATACGGTACAAACCGATTGCGCACCTTGCTCGCAGCCAGGAGACTGCCGCCTTGATAGCCGACGATCAACGCATCTAGCAGGTTGTCAGGCCTGTAGCGCCCAATCACGAACGCATGTGCCTTGTTGACCTTGTACTTGAGCATACGCCGGTACGCCTCCGGATCTCGTAACAGGAGTCGCGCTGGTTTCCGATGACGCCACCACACCCGAACTCTTTAACTCGCTAGGAAAGTCAGCTCGGTCGGCGTCGGATCAAGTGCATCGGACGAGCCGACCAGAGGAGTGTGACTCTGTAACTCTGCAGCTATATCGCTAAGCAGTTCACATCTGGTTTCGAGCGATACGAGAATGAGTCCGCGTCCTCGATAAATGATCACATGAACGTATAGAACAAAATTGCTTGTGCCGCTGCGCGCTGATGCTGGAGCTGATTGGATGAGTTGCGTCGATTGTTGTCTAGCGCAATGATCTCAACGGCGAGCGAGACTTGAACTACTTCCCGGCATACTTGTTCGTCCACAACACACCTTCTTTTGCCGACGGCGCCTTGGCGCGGTCTTTGACAATCCCCGCGCCGAGCGAGAAATCCAGCACTTTTTGCCAACCTTCCTGATTCATGTCGCCCCAGGCCGGCATTGCCGGCGCGATCATCGAGTAAGCCAGGTCGAAGACGTTGTCTTCCAACTTTGATTTATCGGAGTAACGATGCGCGCGCAGCGCGGCTTTGAAGGCGTTCGGGTTGGAATGGTAAAGCGCGCCGGCTCGCGAGACTGCGCGTGACGCGCCGGTTGCGAGAGCGGAATTCTGCTCGGCCCAATCCGGTCGGGCCATTAATACTTCATAAGGGTAGTTGGTCAGTTCCGCCACTTCGCCGAGGCCGAGGGGTAGCAGGACGTAGCCTTTACCCGCTGCCTCGGTGATTTCCGCCGACGGCGGCGACTGGGCCAGCGCGTCCACTACGTTGTTCATCAGCGCCGCGGGCAACTCGGTCCCGCCCAAGTAGGCGAACTTGAGCTTGCCCGGATCGCCCTTAACTTTCGGCACGAGAAACTTAAATATCTGCTCCGATACCGCGCCCGGACTGGTGGCGCCAATGGTGCCAAGCTCGGTTAGGACTTTGATGCGATCGTTGAGCGGGCTCTTGCGCGTCACTTTGAATTTATCGGTGATCGCTTTGCGCACGGCGATACTCAAGGTCAGATTCCGATTGTGCGCCTGAATGGCAATCAAAGGCGCGCCTTCGATCTGCGCCAGCACCAGCCCTTCGGAGCTCGAAGCGCAAAGATGCGCCGAGCGGCCGACTACCGCGTTCTGACACGGCGCGCCGCCGCCCGCGGGCGTGATCTTGGCCCGGACGCCTTCCTGTTCGAAATACTTCAGTTGCTCGGCGACCCAGATCGCAGAGAATGCCATATTCGACACGGCGGTGAGAATGGTGACTTCGCCAAGATCTTTCTGTTGCGCTTCGACTCGCACAGAAGAGAACGTGAGAGCCGCCAACGTTACTAGCGCAATGAAGGATTGAAGAATGCGGTTGTGAGTGTTGCTCATATGCCTTCTCCCGATTCTCCTAATGTCGCTCGATAGAGCGCGAACGTGCTAAGGTTTGCCAACGTACTTGTTGGTCCAGAGCACGCCCTCTTTACTCGAAGGCGCTTGCGATAGATCCTTGACGATACCGGCGCCGGTGGCGAAGTTGATCACCTTTTGCCATCCCTCTGCGCTCATGGTGCCCCAGGGCGGCATGGCGCCGGCGACCATGTTGTATGAAAGATTGAAGACGTCGTCAGATAATTTAACGGAGAGCCGGTGACTGCGCAGAGCGGCTTTCGCTTCCTCGGGTTTGCTGCGGAAGAGCGCGCCGCCGCGCGATATCGCCCGCGACACCGCCATGGCAATTTTTGGATTCGCCTCGGCGTAATCCGGGCGCACCATGAGAACTTCGTAAGGGTAATCGGTCAATTCCGGTATTTCGCCTTTGCCCAGCGGTATCAGGACGTAGCCCTTGCCGCTTGCCTCGGTAATTTCGGCCGAAGGAGGGGAAAGCGCGTAGGCGTCGATCACGTCGTTCATCAGCGAAGCGGGGAGCTCGGCGGCTCCGATGTAAACGAACTTAAGCACGGTCGCGGTGGCGCCGGCTCTTTTCACAAGAAATTTTATGACCTGTTCGGAGGCCGCGCCAGGGCCCGTCGCGCCGATGGTGCCCAACTGCGTGAGAGCCTTGAGCCTTGCGCCGATGGGGCTTTCGCGGGTCAGGCCGAGCTTGTCGACGATCGCCTTACGCAGGGTTACGCCCAAAGTCATGGTGCGGTTGTGCGCTTGGATCGCGATCGCCGTCGCGCCCTCGACTCGTGCCAGGACGAGTCCCTCTGAAGTGGACGCGCAAAAATTCGTCGAGCGTCCGACCACCGCGTTCAAACAAACTGAACCGCTCGGGGCGGGTGTGATCTTGACCCGCACGCCTTCCTGCTCGAAATATTTCAGCTGCTCGGCAACCCAGATCGCTGCGAAAGCGAAATTGGGCACGGCGGTCAACATGGACACTTCCGGCAGTTCTTTCTGTTGAGCATGCGCCTGCTGCATCGCGCCGGCGCATAATGCGACGATCGTTGCCGCGATCAGCCTCCTCGGAAATTTCATCATCAGGTCTCCCTTCGTTTCAACCCTGGATTTGAACATGCTCTTTTTGCGTTTGCCAACGTAATGCTTTGCGCTCCACCGCCTCGGCAATTTTGTCCATGATAATGACCATAATCATCAGGACGATAATACCGACGAACACGTCGGCGGTTCTGAAAATGCCGGCCGACATGCGGATGAAGAAACCAACGCCTTCGGTAGCGGCGACGAATTCACCGACAATGGCGCCGATTACCGCGAACGGGATGCTCGTGCGAATGCCGGTGAAGACATAGGGAGAAATCGCCGGAAAGATGACTTTGAAGGTGAGCTTCCAGCCCTTGACGCCCATGAGACCCGCCAGATCAACATACTCATGATCCATTTGGCGCATTCCGGTATAGGTATTAAAAAAATTGAGAAAGAACGTAAGCAGAAAAACCACGCCGACTTTAGACCACAGGCCGATGCCCAACCAGACGATGAAGAGCGGAGCCAGGGCGGTGCGTGGGATGCCGTTGAGCGCGATAATAATCGGTTCGAAAATCTCGGCGAGCAACCGGCTGCGGCCGAAACCGTAGCCGAGGGCGATACCGGTGATTGCGCCGATCGGAAAGCCGATCGCGACTTCTAAAAAAGTCACCCAGGTGTGCTGGACTAAATCACCTGAGTAGAAACCGCTGAACAGAGACGTAAAAATACGGCTGGGGCTGCTGATTAGAAAGGGTTCGATCCATCTGCCGGACGCGAATTCCCACGCGAGGAAAAAGCCGACTACAATGCCGCTGCGGATTAGCGTTACGGTAACAGTGCGCGAAAATATCGACTTTGATGCTGCGCCTTTTGGCATAGATCGGGACATCTCGGAGCGCTGTTGGCCGGCTTGATCCGTCATGAATCTTGCTCGCTGGGGCGGCCGATATTGAGCTCGTGACGAAAGATGTTCCACAGACGCCCATAGGCATCGTCAAAACCGTCCTGTCGATGAATCTCAAAAATATTGCGCGGCCTGGCCATGTTGATGTTGATAACATCCTTGATCTTGCCGGGACGATGCGTCATCACGACGACGCGGTCGGCTAGAGCCACGGCTTCAACCAGGTCATGTGTGACAAAGACAATGGTCTGGCGTTTCTGTTCCCAAATTTTTAACAACTCATCCTGCAGCACCATACGAGTCTGCGCGTCTAATGGACCGAACGGCTCGTCCATCAAGATCACCGCCGGTTCATAAGCAAGCGCGCGTATAATCGAAGCGCGTTTGCCCATGCCGCCCGATAGCTGCGCGGGGTAGTATTTTTCAAAACCGGAAAGGCCCGCGAGCTTGATAAAATAGCTCACCTGCCGCTCTCTATCAGCCCGCGAGTACTTTTTGGGACTCAATCCGAAACCGACGTTCTCCTCGACTGTGAGCCAGGGAAAGAGCTTGCTCTCCTGAGGAACGTAACCGACTCTGGTGTTGAGACCGCGCACTTCATCGCCTTGGAAGAGAATACGACCCCCGGAGACCGGTGAAAATCCAGCGATCAGTTTGAGCAAAGTGGATTTGCCGCAGCCGCTGGGCCCGACGATGGTAACAAACTCGCCGTGCCGGATTTCTAAGTCGATGTTTAGCAGCGCGCCGAGATTTTCTTGGCTCGGCGTCTGAAAAAACTTTGAGACATTTTCAACGTGGATGACGGTGTCGGCTTGGCTGCGAGCCGATCGGGAAGGAGTCTCTGCGATATCCGGCATCAGATTATTGCTCACCTAGCGCGGTATTTATCCATCTAAGCCCTAGTGTGTCAACCGTAATAGGACTTTGGTAGGGCTCATTTAAAGAACAGCGAT
>JAJONK010000318.1 GCA_021323355.1 Deltaproteobacteria bacterium | reverse complement strand
TGTCATCACGGCCACCGCGAGGGCGCGTTTATTCCACAGCCGCGCTTGCAATGAAATCATCAACGGCCAGGTGGCCACGACGATGGTCCCCGCCCAGACAATCGCTCCGAGAAACGGCCGCAAAATCCAGATGGATGAGCCAATCAAAGCGACAATGAAAAGCCCCGCCAGAACAACGCGTGGAATATCGCTACGTTCTTCGCTCGTCATCGAGCCCCTCCAATCGATCACCCCGAAACGAAAAGAACACCGTCCGCGGCCTAAAATGAAACCACGATTTTGGGAGGTTGGCCGTGTCTACCCGACGGGAACTGTTTTTGTCCTTGGGTACCGCTTTCGGCTTTGAGCTGAATCTGACTCGATCATCCGCATCTTCCTCCGGTTCCTCTCAGCCATGCAGCGCCCGGCGTGTCCAGATGCGGCCGTCGAGCCAGTAGTGGCAAAAAAGGCCGCCGGTGCCCAACGGCGCGAGCCACGGGAGTTTGAGCCAACCGCCGGCGAGCGCTCCGGCAAAACCTAAGACTGGCCAAATAGAAAAAGCGGCTGCATGTCTCCATCCAGATTGCTGGCAGCACGCCGTCTTCGATGACCACTTTGCAGAAGCGAGTGGCTCCAAGCCCGCTCGGCGCGGATGAGAGAAGAGATGTCGCCGACTCACCGCGTAGGTAAAGTAGAGGTACTGCACTTCATGGTGTACCGCGAGAACGAACAGAAACGATGCGTTACTTGCGCCTAGGATATAACTGCTGCCGAACGCGACCGCGTGCGCGAGAACCACCCATCGCTCACCGGGGTGTATGCGCTGCTCGGGTTTGCCATGCATGCGCGCCGCTGCCGAGCTTTCGCTTCGTTCCAGCGTGAAAAGAAAATACATTGCCAGACAAGCGACCGCGGCGATACCAGCCGCGAGGACGAAGTCCGCGCCGGTGCTTGGCGCGATATAGGGCTCATTCTCGTAATGCGTTGGCGCCAGATGGGTGTAAGCGAGCGCGCTCGCCAACATAGGCAGGTAGATGGCCCCGCGAAACAACCATTCATGAATGCGCGAAACCGGTCCGCCGCCGGCGCGCTGATAAAAACGCGCAATGCCAAAACTTTGACGGCCACGATGCCAAACCGCAGAGTACATCGCGATTGAAGTGAGCAGGATCGGCTGGCCGCTCAGCGAAAGAGCATACGTGACGAGGATGATGATCAAAGGAACCAGCAGCACGTCGATCGGCAAGCGGCGCCAAAGGCGCCGCTCCATCACGGCATGGTAGGTTGCTCCTAAGTGAAACTCGGACAGCACAAGATCGAAAGCATCGATTTCCCGATCGCCATGCCAGAAGATCACAAGAACGGCCGCCAGCAAACCGCCTGATGCGCCGGCCGAGGCAAGCCAGAAATCCAAACGAGGCGATAAGAGCCAAACGCGCTGAGACGTCACATTCGATTGCACCGGCATTCCTTGATCAACTCGCGCAGTATGATCCGAAGTGTGACGTTCAGGTGCCACAGACACTGCACGACTCCTGTTCCTAATCCACCCGGGACAACGCGCACAAACGGTTCATTTGACGTCCTGAATGCGAACTTACTAATCGCTTGATGCAAATCCATCCATAAGAATACCGGCCGCGCCCAAGATCGATCTATTGGACCTTGGTCCAATCCAAAAGGAAAACGTCGCTGCTTCACGGAGCAGTCAATGATTGCTTCGATGATCACCAGTTCCGTTCTTCGGCTGAGCGCGAAATTATCGACGGTACTTGGGTAGAATTCCGTGCGAAATAACCGAGCGGCAGGCATTAACTTCTCTGAGACGCGCGGCCCTAGAGCAAGCCCCGGCGTTCGGGCATCAAGATTTGCAGCACCGATGATGCCGGCGGCCAACTACCGACAATGAAGATCGCCAGAGGCCCAAAGGTTGGGAACCTACGCGGCGACAACGTTGCCAACGTCATCGGAAGCTCCTCCATAATTTCATTCCTTGTCGTTCTGTCCGACAGTGGACGCACAGTGTTTGCCAGCACACCTCCGAAATTCTATCGCTTCACGATTTTGTAACCCTGCTTGTCGAGGACATTGAAAAGTTGAATAAGTTGATTGGTCGGTTCATAGCCGCGGTTCGGAAAATAGGTTTGCAGAATGGAGCTCTTCCATTTGGCATGTCCGTTCTTTTCCAAGTACTCCCGTCCATTTAGAACCGAAAGAACCAGTTGCTGCATCTGCGCTGCGTAATTTTCGTCCCGGCGATCCACCGCCAAAATCGAGGCCGGTACCGCGTACGTTTCGGTATCGGCTAACGTCCAGTTGTACTGCGCTTTGGTCAACCGAGCGCGCAAGTAAATCTGCTCGAGCGCGGGATTGGCAGGAAGCCGGACGAGGTGGAGTTTCCCCGCGAGTTTGTCGATGAAGGGAACCGGAGCCCCGCCGACAAATATCACCGCATCGAGAGCCCCCTCGTCCACTTTCCTCACAGCCTCCTCGAAGCGCTCGAAGGATATCGTCGCATTGATGTCGTAGACCGAGAATAGCACCGCCGCGGAAAGCGCCGAACCGCCGCCTTCGGTCCCGACCGAGACTCGTTTTCCTTCGAGATGATAGAAAGTTTGAATGTCCTTCTTGTTGGTGAGAACGTGGATCTCTTCGGGATAGAGATTCAAGACAATTTTGATGCTGTCGAATAGATCGAGCTTCTTATATTCCTTTAGGACATCGGAAGCGAAGCGCAGCGCGTCCAGCTGCACGATCGCCAGATCCACTTTGCCGGTTGCCAGAAGCTGAATGTTTTCGATGGAACCTTTGGTCGGCGTGACTTGTACATCCACGCCATCCCTCGTCGCCAGGTTCTTAATATCCTGGGCGACCTGAAAATAGGTGCCGTCGCTCGGCCCCGTTGCCATCGTAAAGGCCCATGCGACCTGCGCGGACAAGCTCAGGACCAACGCAACAAACAGTTTTTTCATAGGCTCATCCTCCTTACACCGGTAAATTGTGCCCGCTCATTTGGTTGATCTCCTCGGTAATCGCGGTGAGGCAGCCGGCGCGGCATGCACTCTGCTCGGCACAACGATCTTCTTTTCGGGCGGCGATTCGAAGTGGAGACATGATCTGAGCAGCGAATTGCTTGAATGCATCCTGCACACCGCAAGGTCGGGTTCATGTCACTTTCAAGGAAAGTTTTTCGGGTTGATTATTATCATCACAATCTCGTTTCCGACCAACGGGAAGTGCATCAAAAAATTGAAACTCTGCGCGTGGTTGACATGGGAACCAAAGCTTGGGCATCAAAACTTTCCCTCCGCATGCACTGTCTCCCTAGCAGATGATTCGCTCTTATCGAAGATCCGGCGCGTCTGTATATTGGACTTTCGTCCAATAACAGCAGCATTCGAAACTTGGGTGTTAAGCACCGTTTAAAAAATTTCCAGCGTGGTCGGACGATGCCGCAACGGCCTCACGTTCTCTGACGAAGTGCTCACATCGGCTTTTGCAGCTTGAAGACGTGGTATGCCCAGGGAGTCATGTCGAGGTAAAGGCCGCGTGATTCGAGGTCGTTGCCGTTCCGATCGTAGCGCGCATCGCTCAGCAAGTCCTTCAGCCGCCATTGCTGATCCCGAAGCTGAGGGAAAGGAATCCGGATATAGCACTGACTCTGATTGGCAGCGTAATTCACCACAACGAGCAGCCGTTCATCATCCGCTCCTTGCCAAACGTACGCGATAAAGCAATCCCAGGTCCAGTTCCGTTCCCAGGCCGGCGCGCACTCGAGCAATTGCCAGTTGCCGTTCCGCACAGCAGGATTGCGCAGCGCCGAAAGCAGCCGGTCGTAAAACTGGTTGAGTTTCTGATCGACCGGCTCCTCGGGTGCCCGGACCAAATGAGGTGAGATCCGTTTCTTTCGCGCCTCGAATTGTCCCTGGTGAAAAAAGCGCAGTCCCGGCGACAGGAATGTAATGACTGCCGCGGCTTCATGAACTTCCGGTAAGAAGGCAGCGGCCGCGCGCGGTTCGTCGTGATTTTCCAAAAAGCGCGCCAGCTTGTTTTGGTAACGTATTCCCGCATAAAAATGCTCGCGCACTGGTCGGGCGTGAGCTTCGCGCAAGCGATCATACAGACGCTTGTCGTAGGCGTAATCGAATCCTTGCTGCTGTATCGTCCATTCCATGTCCCAGTAGACCTCGGCCATGAACTGGAAGTCTGGATTTCTCCGCCGCGCGGATTCCGTGGCCTTGGGCCAGAAGAGCTCGGCGCGGATGCCCCAGGTGCGTTCAAAAACC
>JAJONK010000317.1 GCA_021323355.1 Deltaproteobacteria bacterium | reverse complement strand
ATGGAGAGGTTGTTAACCCTGGTGCTGGTCCATTAATTCGATGAAGCGTTTGAAAAGGTAGTTGGCGTCGTGCGGCCCGGGTGACGACTCGGGATGATATTGCACCGAGAAGATCGGCAGATCTCGATGCACCAGGCCCTCCACCGTGTTGTCGTTAAGATTGAGATGGGTAACTTCGACCGAACCCTTTAAAGAATCGGCATCCACGGCGAAGCCGTGGTTCTGCGATGTGATCTCTACTTTACGCGTGGTTAAGTCCATCACCGGCTGATTACCGCCATGGTGACCTGCCGATCAACTTGCGGACGTTGTCTTTGGCATAAGACACCGCGTCCGGATCGCCCGGCCCATTGGATAGAAATATGCCATCGGGGTTTAAGGCCAGAACATCTTCTGCGGAAGTATGGGCAGGAACGACTCTTACCCGGCAACCGCTCTCGGCGAGATTTCGCAAGATGTTGTACTTGATGCCGAAATCGTAAGCCACGACGGAACGCACAGGGACAGCAGAGCGTCCCCGATCCGTGGCATCTTTTTTTCGCCGTGGCTCGTCTGGCGGCTTGCGATATCCTTCACCCAATCGCCACAAACCCTGATGCCATTCATAGGCACTCGCACAGCTCACGTTGCGCACTAGATCACGGCCCTCGAGTCCTGGAGCAGCCTTGGCTTTTGCAATCGCCGCGTCAGTATTCTGGGAACTAGTTGTGATCACGCCCACCTGCGCGCCACAATCGCGCAGATGACGGACCAGAGAACGTGTATCGATCCCTTGGATTCCGACGATGCCGTGCTGCTGCATATAAACATGCAACGGCTGTGTCGCGCGCCAATTACTCGGCACCGCCGTATACTCTTTGACGATGAAACCTTTGACAAAAGGCTTGTGGGATTCTACGTCCTCCGGGTTGATGCCGACGTTGCCGATCTGCGGATAAGTCATGGCCACGAGCTGGCCTTCGTATGAGGGGTCGGTGAGAATCTCCTGATACCCGGTCATACTGGTGTTAAACACGACTTCCCCCGCAGCTTCACCTTCGGCTCCAAAAGACGAGCCCTCGAAAGATCGGCCGTCGGCCAGGGCCAATATTGCTTTTCTTACCATGGATTCCCGTTCCAGCGCCTGCTGAAAAACCTCGTGTAAAAGAATGATAAATCAAAATAAAAATTGAAGATAAGCATAATAGAAAATCGCGCAATTTATAATCAGCTGCGGTTCTCGCTTGGGTTAATGATGGAATAAACCAGCACCGTATCTTTCCCATCGGGCTCCAGTTCACGCAAATGAACACGCACGCGCTCGTGGTCTGCGGTGGGTATATGTTTACCGACGTAATTAGGCTTGACCGGAATCTGCCGATGCCCGCGATCGATCAAAACCGCCAGACGCACGGATTGAGGCCGCCCCGATCTAAAAATGATGCTCAAGGCGGTCTTCACCGTTCGTCCGGTGTGAATGACGTCGTCAACTAGAATGATCGATCGATCGCGCAATTGGATCGGTCCTAACTCGGGATCCACGGGAAACACGCGGCGAAGGTCTTCGCCCGCTCCATAGGTCTCAAGCTCGGCCAGTTCAAATTTACGCTTTTGTGCTCGTTCCAGATGGCTTGCGATTCGTTGAGCGATCATCGATCCATTGGTTTTAACGCCGACAATCAGTAAGCGGTCCGGATCGTCGCAATCACCTAAAATCTGAGCGCTTATCTGCTGTATTGCAGAATCTACTTCAGCTTCATCCATAATGGCACGGCGCGGACCGCTCTTGTACGGTCCATAGCCGAGCTCTTCAGCTTGCTTGATGGAATCAAAGATCGCCAGTTCACCGTTCTTAAGCCACCGCGCAATGTTATCCGCAAGCGCGATATCGTAGGCGCAATACTTCTTTGAGGTCGCTTGACCGACGAGCTGCACTTTGAAGCGGTGGTCGCAGTAAAGGCATCGCAAAATCAGCGCGCCGGCCGGGCCTTCGGATTGAAGCTCAAAACGAAGCCGCGTCGAACCCGGTTCGTTGACAGTAATGCACTTGAGATTAGGGCAATGCGGGCCGATCGGGTGTGGGCTTTCGAATAGCACCGAGCTTTTTGCCGTCTTGCTGATCCGTGCTCGTCGCCCTTTTTCAAACAGAAAATGTAGCAGCGCCATACGAATAGGCACCCCATACGCGGCTTGCTTGAAATAGATACCGCGCCGATCCTTGTCAAGCTCCGGCGAAAGCTCGTCGACCCGCGGCAAGGGATGCATCACCACTGTGTCTTTGAAGCGCTGCTCTCTGAGAAATTTAGATCCGATGGTGGGATAGTCTCCCGCCGCCGCAGAGTTTGTCATGCGCTCTTTTTGCTTTCTCGTCATGTAAAAAGCGTCATAGCGCAATCCCGATACCAGACTCGTAATCCGCGTCTGAATCGTGCTGTCCAGCGCAGTAAACAATGCCAGCTGATGCGGCTGCTTGGGAGTGAGATAGAAAGCATCGGTCTCGGTAACCACGGCGCTCAGATCGTCGCCGGCAACCGGCGCTAAGGTATACTGAAACTCACGCTCCAACCGCTCCAGAACGTAGTGTGGCAGCTCCATTCCGTTGGCTGCAAGAGTCACAACATTGGCGCCGAACCTGGCCAATGCATACACCAGAGAATGAATCGTTCGGCCGTTTTTTAAATCGCCGCAAATAACCACGTTGAGACCCTTGAGCTCGCCCTTCTCCTTGCGCAGCGTATAGAGATCGCAAAGCGTCTGGCTCGGATGTTCATGGCCGCCGTCCCCGGCATTGATCACCTGAACATCGGCGTGCTCAGCCACAGCCTGGACTGCGCCGTCCCAGTAATGCCGAACCACCAGAACGTCGGCATAACTCGAGACTACTTTGGCGGTATCGGCGACACTCTCCCCCTTGGCGGCCGACGAAGCCTGCATATCCGAACAGCTGATCACAGTGCCGCCGAGCCGCTGCATTGAAGATTCGAACGATAAACGAGTGCGAGTACTCGGTTCATAGAACAAAGTGGCCATGATCTTGCCGTGGACGACCTTTTTACTGCGCAACTTGTCGGATGCGTCCGCTAAATCGAAAATCTCTTCGATCTCGTCGTTGGTGAGATCCGCGATGGAAACTAGATTAGCCGTGGCCACGTTCGATTCCTCAAGCTGGATTCCAGGGCGTGACAATCACTTGATCAATGCCATCGGACTCTTCCAGCAAGACGTTCACTCGTTGCGAATCCGAAGCTTCGATATTCTTGCCGACGATATCGGCCCGGATCGGCAACTCCCGCGCGCCGCGATCGATTAGAACCGCCAGCATGATCCGCTTGGCATGGCCGAGACGCTCGACCGCTTCCAGGGCCGCGCGGATCGTTCGCCCGCGAAAAATAACATCGTCGACTAAGACGGCGATCCTGTTTTCCAGCGTGACCGAGATTTCACCCGCGGTTGCCGCAGCGGAAGCTTGTGTTTGCGTCTTATCATCACGAAAAAGCGTCACATCGATCACACCGAGTGGCGGTGAGTGCTGGGTAAGCTCTTCGATCTTATGCGCCAAACGCCGAGCTATATGCACACCGCGGGAACGTATGCCGATGAGCGTCAACTCTTCAAAGCTACCGGCTTTCTCAAGCACCTCATGAGCCATGCGAGTGATCGCTTTGGCCAACTCCTGCGTCGTCAGCACGATTTGCTTCTCGCTCGCCATAAACAAAAAAAGACCCCCTCAACCGCGCTGAGGAGGCCCAAAAAATCCGGAAAATCTTGGAGGTGCAACTATCGGCATGGCTCCCTTACCGATCTCACAGGGTCGGTTTAAAAGGATTTACTATTTATCGCCTGACATCGGGCCAAAGTCAATGATGAAAACGCGGCTGCGAGAGAAACGGGTCCATCTTCAAGAGTTAAAAGTTTAGAGCAGGCAAATGATTTCCGCCTGTGGATCAGCGTTTTGCAATAGTAACAGCCCTACCGTTACCGGCAGTTTGAAACGTCGCGGACCTGCGCTGCCGGGGTTTACAAAAAGCACATTATCTCGTCTCACGACTGATGGTTTGTGAGAATGGCCACTGATTACGACCTGAACACCCACGGCCGGCAATTTATTCTGTAGATCATGAACATTATGGATCACCCGCACGCCTGTGTCGTTCAGGCGCAGATCGAGCGCTTCCGGAATCTGTCGCGCCCATGGTGCGATATCGTTGTTGCCTTTGATGGCTGCCAAGGGTGCAATGGCTTGCAAGCAATCCAACACTTCAGGCTTGCCGATGTCCCCCGCATGCACGATGAGCTCGACGCCTTTTAACGCCGCGAGAGCTTCCGGTCGAACCAATCCGTGAGTGTCGGAAATTAAACCGATGCGCCCTTGCTCTAGCGCGATACGCCGCTGTTTTCGTGCTACCATATCCGCTCTTGATTCCTGGTTGGCCTCAACTCTATATTCGACTGCGGCCAAGGAGGTTGTATGCTGCCCCATCTGAAAGGCTTTAACTTACAGCGATGGATCGACGAAAACCGCAACAACTGGGGACAACGCCGGGTGATCTGGAATGATTCGGATTTCATCGCCTT
>JAJONK010000316.1 GCA_021323355.1 Deltaproteobacteria bacterium | reverse complement strand
ACGAAATCACCGCCGGTAATCAAGCCGAGCACCGCGCCGGCAATATCCTCGGGAGTAGCGATGCGTTGCAGCGGATATCCTGCTGATGCGTTGGCGATAACCTGTTGGTAATCGACGCCAAAGTGCTGGCTCATCCAGGGCGTATCGGTAAACGCCGGTGCTACGCAATTGACCCTGACTCGCGGCGCCATTGCGACGGCCAGGCCTTTGGTCATATAGATCAAAGCCGCCTTGGCGGTTCCATACGCCAACGAAGAAATCGTTGAAGTAGCCAGCACGCCAGAGATCGACGATATATTGATAATCATCCCTTGGTTCTCGGACAGCATCTGGGCCGCGGCGCGAGCACAACGAAATGAGCCTTTCACGTTGACGTCCAGAATTTCATCCCAGATCGCATCGGTTAAACCCTCTAAGTTTGCCAGCTTAACCCAGTGCGTTACGCCGGCGTTGTTGACCAGAACATCGAGCCGGCCGAAGTCGTCCTTGATCCTGCTGACCATACGACGGACCTCATCGTCCGATTTGATATCGGCTCGGATGGCAACGGCCTTCACGCCATGACTTTCAATCTCACTGACCAATGCCTCGGCTTCTTTCCCGGAACTGCGATAATTGACCACCATTCCGCTCAAACCGGCGTTTGCCAACCCACGCGCCACCGCGCCGCCGATTCCGCCGGCGCCGCCGGTCACCAGAGCTACTCGGCCGTGAAGTTCCATATCTTCGCTCCGCTCAGAGTCTCAAACTGCAGATCTCACATCTCAAAGGGCCACTATCTGAGATTTTGGATTTGAGATGCGCGCCGCTAGGTGATTGGCTTGCCGTAGCTCCGCAGTTCTATTGCGATCGATCTGCCATCCGTCGGGCAACTTTACTAATTCATCGAGATTACCGTTGTAACGAATTACCACACCGTATTCTCGCTCTGCCGCTTCGGCCGTGATGTAGCCTTCGATCACGTCCCACCGCACCTTTTCAGCATCGCGCTCGAATGGATGACCATAGCCGCCGCCGCCGGGTAAGTTAATGTGAACGACATCGCCTGGTTTGAGATCGACAAGCGCTTTTGCATGAAGACGCGTTCCATCGCCCAAAAAAACCTCTCCGGTAGCTCCGGGCTGCCCGCCCAAGAGTCCGGGCGCAGGGTAGACCGTTCGGTCCGCGATGGAACTGACACTCCATTTACCCTCGCAACGCCGGCTGAACTCCGTCAATTGTCCGAGGCCGCCGCGCCACTTGCCGCTGCCGCCCGAATCAGGACGAAGTTGGCGGCGCTGCAAAACCACCGGCGAGAGACTTTCGATGATTTCAGCCGGAACTCCGGCAACCCCGCTGGGAAAACCGACTGCATTCAAGCCATCCTTTGAAGGCCGGGCGCCGGTGCCGCCGACTTGAAACAGCGTCAAGGTAAACGGCGGATTCTGTCCTCGCCAGACGCTCAGCCAGATGGGATCGGCTCCAGGCGCCATCAAACGCCCCGGCATCGCCCCCGAGAGTGCCGCGAAAATCGCGCTGGGAATAAAGTGACCGATCACTTGGCGGCTGGCCACCGGCGCGGGTTCCAGTGCGTTAAGAATACTTCCCGGTGGCGCGCTGACATGCACCGGCCGGAAACTGCCTTCGTTGTGCGGCACGTCGGGACAAATTGCCGCCTTGATAGCGAAACTGGCGTAAGCATGAGTGTAGTTGAGCACTACGTTAATGCCGCGGGTGCTCTGTGGCGAAGAGCCGGTGAAGTCGATGAAGATCTCGTCTCCCTTCACCTTCACCTGGCAGCGAATCACAATCGGTTCTTCGAAACCATCACTCCAGGTTTCGTTGCTCCATTCGCCGCTTGGCAATTTAGCGATTTCCGCGCGCACTGCAGTTTCGGAACGGCGGATGATCTCGTCGGCGACAGGGTCGATGCTGTCGAGCTCGAATTCTTCCATCATTTCAAGAAGCGCACGGCCACCGGCATCGTTGCAGGCGGTCTGCGCATAGAAATCACCGATGACTTCGTCAGGCTGTCGTACATTGGTACGAACAATCTGCATCAGTATCCGATTGGGCTCGCCCCGATCAAACAACTTCATGATCGGAATTCGCAGCCCCTCTTCGAAAACCTCGCGTGCTTCAGCGGAAAGTATCCGGCCGCCGATATCGGCGCTATGACAAGTATTCGCAAACAACGCGACCAGCCGATCCTGCTTAAACACCGGCGTGGTAATCGTGATGTCGTTGATCTGACCAGCGGTTTGCCATGGATCATTGGTAATCAAAACGTCGCCCGGGGAGAGCCGGCCTGCTGGAAAAGCAGCGAGAAAGTGCTGCATCGAAGTGGCCATTGCGTTGATGTGCCCCGGTGTGCCGCTCAGAGATTGCGCGATCATTCGCCCTTTGGTGTCGAACAAGCCGCACGCCAAGTCCTGACTTTCCCGCACGATGGTGCTGAAGGCGGTACGAATCAGCGCATCCTGCTGCTCGTTTGCCACGGAAAGAAAACGATTCCAAATCACCTCCAGAGTGATCGGATCGATGGTTTTATCCTTCATTAGTTAATTCCACCACGATCTGCAGCCGCTCGTCCACCCGAGCGCGTCCCCGCGCACCGATGATCAAAGTGGACTCGCGTTCCTCGACGATCGCGGGTCCGGCTAAAGTCATTCCCGGCTCCAGGGCATAACGGTCATAGACCGGAGTTTCGCCATACCCGCGCGCAGAAAAGTAGGCCGGGCGCGCTCCCTTGATGGCATTGCCCGCTTTCGTTGATTCGCGCTGCAACTTCATATTCAGTTGCGGTTGCGGGCCCCGGGCAACCACGCGCCAATTAATGATTTCGAGCGGCACGTCAGGACCTTTGCGGCCGTACAGCGCTTGGTAGGTATTTTCGAATGTCGCAATGACTGTCTCCAAATGCTTCACCCCCAACGTCCCATCCGGCAGAGACACCGAAACTTCGTGCCCCTGCCCCACATAACGCATGTCTGCAGTACGTTGGTACGAGATATCTTCTTCCGACAGTCCAGAGCTTTCCAATACTTTTCGCCCCTCTGCCGCCATCTCGTTGAGCAAGCTGTTAGCGAATTGCCAGTCTAGCTCGTCCAAACGACTGTATGCACTGCGGACAAAATCGAAAGCTAGCGGCGCGGCGAGTAAACCGAACGTCGATCCCACTCCTGCGCCGACCGGAGAAATCAGCGCCGGCAGCCGGAGGATCTCGGCCACACCGTAGCCATGAACCGGGCCGGCGCCACCGAACGCGTACATCGGCAGCCGGCGCGGATCTTTGCCCCTTTCTCCTAAATGGGCGCGCGCGGCATTGGCCATATTCTCATTGACAATTTGATGAATGCCCCAGGCGACTTGTTCCACGGTCATACCGAGCCGCCGGCCAAACCGCCCAAGAGCGTTGCGCGCGGCATCGACGTCTAGCTGCATCTTACCGCCGAGAAAATAGCGCGCATCAAGGTAACCGAGAATCAGATCCGCATCGGTAACCGTTGGTTCGGTGCCGCCTTGTCCGTAACAGACCGGCCCCGGATCGGCGCCGGAACTTTCCGGACCCACTTTCAGAAGCCCGAGAGAATCGATTCGCGCCATACTACCACCGCCGGCGCCGATCTCGATCATATCTATCACCGGAATGCGCACAGGTAGCCCGCTGCCTTTTCTGAAACGATAAACCCGATCCACCTCAAATTCATGAGTCTTGAGCGGCCGGCCATCCTCAATCACACAAAGCTTCGCGGTGGTGCCACCCATATCAAACGATAGCAAATCTCGCTGACCGGAAAGCATGCCGGCCTGCGCCGCAGCGAGTGCGCCTGCCGCCGGGCCGGATTCAAGGAGCCGCACCGGGAAACGTGACGCAGTATCTCGGGTTGCGATCCCGCCGCTCGAGAGCATGACAAAGAAGCTTCCACTAAAACCAATCACCTTTAACCGCGCCTCCAATTGCGCGAGATAATCCGATACTCGCTCCTGGACGTAAACATTTGCCAGGGTCGTGCTGGTGCGTTGGAATTCGCGGATTTCAGCAACGACTTCTGAGCTGAGCGAGACACGAATTTGCGGCGCGACTTCTGCAACGATTTTCCCCGTACGGCGCTCGTGAGCCGGATTGCGGTAGCTATTAAGATAGCTGATACCGATGGCTTTGACTCCTTTGTCGCGCAACTCTGCGACCAGCCGGCGCACGCACGAAGTCTTCATCGAGCGGTTGGAGAACACTGCCGTCGGCGGCGATCCGTTCCGGGACATCGAAGCGCAAGTGGCGCGGCACCAGCGGTTTAGGCAACTCCAAATTTAAGTCATAAAGCTCGTAACGGTGCTCGCGGCCGATCTCGACGGCGTCGCGGAACCCCGATGTGGTAAGCAAGGCTGTGGGCGCGCCTTTGCGCTCAATCAGTGCGTTTGTCACCAAGGTCGTGCCATGAATCAAGGTGCCGCGTTGTTGGGGGTTTACACTGCCGTTTTGCAGCGCCGGCTTGAGAGCATTCTCCACCGCCAGGCTGGGATCGGCCGGGGTGGTTAAGGTCTTGCCGATTACTGCGGCGCCGTCTTCACCCACCAACAGCATGTCGGTAAACGTGCCGCCAATATCGATGCCTACACGATACATAACTCAATACAGAAGTCGCTTGCCCAAGC
>JAJONK010000315.1 GCA_021323355.1 Deltaproteobacteria bacterium | reverse complement strand
GATCAGCGCCTTGGTAGATTTGGCGCCGATATCAATGCCAGCGACAAAAGTCATGATGCCTCCTAAATCAGGCAGTCGGCCCGACCTCAAGTTCTGTTGCCTGTTGCCTATCGGCTGTTGCCTTGCCGGCCCGCTCAAGGGCGAAGATGCTCGCGCCAAGCGCGCCGACATAATGGGAATCAGGACTTACGTTGAGCTTCATGCCGAGTTTTTCTTCGAGCGCACGCACCATGCCGATGTTGAGCGAAACCCCGCCGGTGAAAGTCACTTCGGGTTCAATACCGACACGGCGAACCAGCGAGATGGTGCGTGCGGCGATGGCGCTGTGCACACCGCCTAGAATGTCCTCGGTCTTTTTGCCTTGAGCGAGATAAGACATGATGTCGGACTCGACGAACACGGTGCAAACGGTGGTCAGGCGCACCGGGTTCTTAGCCTGAAGCGAGATATTGCCGATGTCTCCCAGGGTCATGCCCAGAGCTTCGGCGGCGCTGGCGAGGAATCTTCCAGTGCCGGCGGCGCACTTGTCGTTCATGACGAAGTCTTTGACATCGCCGTCGATGCCGATTTTAATTCCTTTGGCGTCCTGCCCGCCCATATCGATCACCGTGCGGGTGCTGGGAAAGAGATAGCTCGCACCCCGCGCATGGCAGCTGATTTCGGTGATTTGCGCGTCACCGAACTTGACTTTGTACCTGCCATAACCCGTGCCCACCACATAAGCGACATCTTCACGTTTGACCTGGGAGATTCGTAGCGCTTCGACGAAGCATCTTTCCGCGGCTCTGGTAACGTAGGCTCCGGTATCGGTCAGAGCTCTGGCAACTATTTCAAGCTTGTCGTTGAGGATAATACCCTTGGTCTGGGTGGAGCCAACATCTATGCCTGCGGCGTAAATCATGCCACGCCTCCTGCTTCCGCTCCGGCACGAAGCATTTTTTTGTGCTCCAACGATTCGAAGAAAGCGTCGATGCGGTTTTTGAGCTGGGCTTCGGAAAAATATCGCGGATCTTCGAGATCGGATTCGATCAACAGCGTGGGAACGTTGAGATCTTTGGTGAAATATTCGCGCATGTCGCCCTGTCCCGCGGAAAAGAGACGGCAGCTTTTCACCGAATGAATCACCAAAGCGTCGGCGTGCCACTCTTCGACATAGCGGCGAATCTGCTGGTAGCGCTGCAGGAAATTGCGGTTGGTGACGTTCCATTGAAGCATGTGGTCGGCGATGGATTCCAGCGGGTGGTTGGAATCATGCCGGAAACCAAATTCCCACAAACCGCCGACCGTAGAGTAAGTCGAGGCCACCGCCACGGCGCCCCATTTGGAAAACATATCTCTAAATGTTCGCAGATAGGGCCAGGGGGGCGGTCCTTCGATGATAAAACGGAAGCGCTCCTCAGGCAGCGGTCCGGCTCCCATCCGCACTTTTTCTTCCATTTCTTTAAGGGCGGTTTCGAAAAATCTCACGCCCTCTTCGGTTCCCCTGAGACAGTAAAGCGGCGCCATCATGGTTACCGAGTCGAAGTAGGCGTCGAAGGGAGAAGGAAGGTTCTTGGTCAGCCCCTTGATCCGTGACCACATCTCTTCAGTCTCACTCGAGCGGCTGACGATTTGTTTCAGCCGAGCGTAGTCGAGCTTCTTTCCCGTCAGCCTTTCGCAGATCTCGATCACCTCTTCGAGTTGGCGCACGACGTAACTAATGTCCTCCGGGCTCGGGTGGCCGGAAGGGTCGCGCAAAAATGGAATGTCGAGGTTGTAGAGTTGCCCATCGCAGTACTCGGCTAGATGCTCGAACCACTGCAGGTAGACGTTGCAGCCGACGTAGTTGCAGAGAATCAGCGACGGCAAAGGGATGGTCGCGAAAGGAGTCTTGCGGTCGCCGAGAAACATCCCGACATCGGCTTTCACATAGGCGCAGTTGTCCATGGAATAACCCAACTCTTCGGCCTTCTGGATGAAGGGCAGGGCGCTCTTCTTAACCGCCAACTGCAACGCATCGATCTCCGGGTAGATCGGGATCAAGTCAAAAGCCTGGATCAGTTCCACAGGGTTGCCGCTGATCAACATGTAGACGGCTTTGCCCTCGCCCTGTTCCGCGGCCCGGGTGACGCGCTCAAAATAACGTCCCATCAACTCCTTTTGCAGCAGATGCATTTGGCCCTGGTACTGAGTTTTTTCAGCGACGGTTGTTGCGGCCATAAATTTCTCCTAATCGAAGAGCATTGATTCGACGAAAGTCTCGACCTCGGTGCGCGCCTTATCGAAGATCCACATCTTTTCTTCAAACTCGAGGCAGAGGTGTGGAATGCCTTCCTTCTCCAACGCCCGTTTGTAGAGAGCGTAGTCGAACAGCGCCGGCTCGCAGAATTTCGCTGCCAGGATCAACACCGCTGCGGCGCCGGTGTCTCTAAACTTGTCGATCAAATGTTTGGATTTCGGCTCGCGCGTGTCGTGTTTCACTCCCGAATAAACGCTCTGATTAAGGTAAGCGTTGGCGAGGTTACGCAGGGGCTCGCCGGTGGTCGGAATGTCTTCAGAGAACCAGCGCCAACCGATGAGGAAGTCATCATCCAGTATGTAGCAGCCCGCCGCTTCGAGTCCATCGAGCAGCTCGATGGGGGGTTGCTCGCAGAAAGAGCCTTCCAAGACCACTCTGATCCTGTCCTTGGGCTTTTCGTTGCGCCGGCGCAGTTGCGGGATCGCCTCTTGAAGGATCGCGATGTGTTCCTCCGGCGGCAGTAATGTGCCAATGCGCGTCAAGACGTAACATTCGACCGTCGAGAGATTCTGCGGCGTCTCTCTGCGGATGGCGTAGAGTTCTCGGACCAGCCGACGCTGTTCATTATACAGCGCGATGCTTTTTCTCAAGGACTCTTCAGTGATTGTGTTACCGGACAGTTGCTCATAACTCACGCCAATTCTTTTGTACTCGGCCATCAGGTAATCAATCGTATGGGGCGAAGTCATGTTCTGCGGAAAATGAATGTACTCGACCATTAGATCGGGAAAATTCCGCGTGAAGACGCTGCTCAGATTGCGCGCCGGATCACAGATCGAGTGAAAAACGATGCCGTCGAGAAATTTAAGTTTGTCGGTCAGACCAAGTTCCAGCGTGCTCTTGACGATGGAACAGATGAACGACTGAAAACGTGAGTCCGCATGGGCGATCTCTAGCCGGTTGCCTGCGCCGATGACCCCGACAGGAAGCATTCCCGCGGCGTGGATAAGTTCAAATGGGGTATAGACGGGATAGCATCCGACAAGCTTTTTATCGGGATGCATTTTTTTCCAATCTGCGGCGAGTTCGAGAGGGTAAGTCTCGAGGGGTTCGCGATAGCGAGAAACAAGATTCTCGACAGTTGTCATTGGTTACCTCTTACTCGCTTTACTGGCGTTTTACACGCATTACCGCAATACGGATGCCACCAGTATTAGACTGGTTGCTCTGGATTTTCGCTCGAATCTTCGCAACCATCGGAAAGCTGCCTGCGATACTTCCCAATTCTCAGAATGAAGATGGCCGCTCTCCTAGTTCTTCACATGGCAGTTGGCCTGCTGATTTGGTGGAAAGTCGGCGGCAAAGATCGTCGCCAAGAGGATGGACTGTCCGGACTGGCAAAAGCACATCGAGGCCCTGAATTTCTTGGGATTGAAATTAAAGCGCCACGGCCAGAGCGCACGGATCGAGGATCATGACGCGCGACCGTTCGCGGAGATTCATTGCGCCGATGCTAAGTCTCGGTGCAAGCTTGCGTTCGACGGAACGGGGGAGCGGCTCGTTGATGCTGTTCCGCTTGACGTCGCGACCGCTGCGCAGAAGCTCAGTCACCGTATAGAATCGAGATGAAACCCCTCAAGGGTCTCTGCTGAACCGCGGGCGACGCTTGCTGATTTTTGAGAAATCTCTGCTGCAGTTTTGAATTTACACGATGTTCTAAACAAAAGCGTTGGCTTGTAACGCGCAGCGAACCGAGACCTTGTGCGTAAGATTGTGCGCAAAAGATAATTTCGCGAACAGAGTAGGAAAAATCGAAGAGACTGAACGGCGCAGTCTCTTCCGGACACCTCAGGTTCTTTTTGAGGCGGGCGCTACAGTTTTCGCTGGATCGGTTGCATTCAGCGGTGGCGGTCACTTTGACGTAGAGATTTTTGACGCCACTAACTTTCAACTCTTTCTGAACGGCTCCTGCCAGATCTCCTATCTCGGCGCCGAAAGCGGTCATCACATCATCCATGGTAATGATTCCGAGAAGGTGTCGATGTTCATCGATTACCGGGAGACGTCGAACGCCTCGATTGCGCATGAGGCGCACGGCATCGAGCACGTCGTAGTTGATATTGACCATCGTCGGGTTGCTGGTCATTATGGTTTTTACCGCAGTCTCGGTCGGGTTTTTTTCACTGGCAACAAGCTTTAGTACGATATCCCTGTCCGTGAGTATTCCTGTTATGCGGGAGTCATCGGTTACTACCAGGCAGCCAATGTGCTTGGAATGCATCAGCTTCGCTGCCTCAAGCACGCTCGCATCCGAGGAAATCGTCACCACAGTCTTGCTA
>JAJONK010000314.1 GCA_021323355.1 Deltaproteobacteria bacterium | reverse complement strand
CGCGGGACGCAATCCATTGCGAGGACTCTACTCAAAAACAGTTCGGATGTCATCCCCTGGTTACGCTTTGAGCTCTCACCTGCGCTGCGGGTACTAAACTGCTGGGGCATTGTGAGCGTCGCTGAGCCAAAGAAAGAACCGGATCGAACTCACGAGCGAGTTAAGAGCAGGCTTCTTTCGCTTCTACTGATCCGTCGGGTTTGGTGGTATCTAGCTGCAGCCGGTGCGCGACGTTTCGTTCGCGATTGCGCATTGGGACGGAATCCCTAATTCCCGGCTGTCGCTGATTCCGCGCGATCCTACAATACGCGCACATGCGCGTTCTTTAAAGAGTAGTTGTCGCCCTGTATTTGATGTGCGCGGGTTACGCGAGGGGATGCCGCTCTAGCGCGGCTCGCTGCCCGAATCGAGTGCCTTTCCGAGGGCTTTCAAATGATTGGAGAGATGTTGCACCATCATGCTTTCGGCCAGCTGGGGATTCTTCTTGAGAAATGCATCCATGATCTGATCATGCTCGCGCATGGAATAGTCGAGTCGCTGCGGCATATGCAACGACAGCAGACGGGTTTTCTGAATTTCACGCCGCAGTTCTTCTATCAACTGGTAGAGCCGCTCGTTGTGCGACAGCTCGGCGATGAAGCGATGAAAATTGCTGTTGGCATCGAAGTACTGAAGCACGTCGCCCTTATGGCATGCTTCTCTGAGAAGCTGGTGCAGTTCGCGCAGGCGGGCGATCTCGTCTGGCTGAGCTCTCTCTACGGCAAGTCGCGCCGCCAAGCCTTCCAGCACGCCGGCAATCGTGTAGTAGTCGTGCATGTCATCGCGCGATGGATTGCTGGCGACTACATGGTTGTTGGGCAAAAACGTCACGTAGCCCTGGGTTTCCAATGCTCGTAAGGCTTCTCGAAGCGCCACCCGGCTGGCGCGGAGAGAGGCCGCCAGCTTTTCTTCCGAGAGCTGCTCCCCGGGCAATATCTTGCCTTGGAGGATTGCCTTTCGAATCTCGCCGGCGGCGTCCTCAACCGACGCTCTGAATTTTTTTTCTGCTCGATTGGCGCCTAGCATAATTATAATTTACCGTCTGCGGGGATCGGCTTTCTTACGAGAGCTCTGGCGCGTTGCCAAAGATTTCTTTTCAGAGAGTCCTGGACCATCTTGAAACGTCCCTTGAGGGTAAAGAGATAGTAGTCCTCGGTTCGCTTTAGGTAAACTTCACGGCCGATCTTCAGGTGTTTGCTTTCTTCTCCCTGCGCCAAGATCAGGCGACCGTTCTGTTCCCGGACCAACGCGAGCGCCAGCGGCGGCAAAAATCCGTCCGGGGTGACATAGAGGATCGTGAAGGTTTCGATCACGCCCTCGTTGCTCATTGGCATCTTCGCCGGGCGGCTCTTCGCGACTTGTCGAGCGGGCTGCGGAAATCCAGGAGTGCGCGGCAACGATGCGTCAGTGCGCTCGAGAATGGTGACGAAGTTATTGCTGGCAAGCCCGCCGGTGCTCTGTGTCAGGCCTCGGTTAAATTGACGTTTTGAACCGCTCTCGCCGCGCAGCCTTTTCACCGCTTCGACGATCTGCGCGAGTCCGCTCGCCCCAACGGGATGTCCACGCGCTTTCAAACCGCCTGACGGGTTTACCGGCAACCGTCCGTCGATTGCGGTGACGCCTTCCAGGACCGCATCGCCGCCTTTGCCTGGGGCAAAAAACCCTAGATCCTCAGTGGTGATAATCTCGAAGGGGGTGAACGCATCGTGCACCTCGGCAAACTCGATGCCCTGCGGCGAAGTCTCAGCCATCCGATAGGCGCGCGCCGCCGCCATCCGGGTGGCTGGAAATGAGGTAAAAATCTCTCGTCCTCGCAGGCTGAGCGGGCCGGTTCCCTGACCGACGCCCGCCAACCGCACGTCTGTTTTTTCGCTGGTAAGCACGACTGCCGCGGCGCCGTCGGTAATCGGCGAACAGTCATAAAGCCGCAGTGGGGTGGCGACGTATTTGCTCGCCAGATAGGTCTCGCGGCTGATCGGCTTCTGAAATTGCGCCATCGGGTTATGCGCGCCATTGCCATGATTCTTGACCGCCACGGCGCACAACATCGTCTCCAACCGTGACTGCGATAGGTTGAATTTTTCGCGATATTTCTCGGTGATCATCGCCGCCAGTGCCGGCATGGTCGCACCGCACTGTCGTTCCTCTTTGTCGATCACGCCGGCCAAGACTCTTGTGGTCGCGCTGGTGCTCAGGTGGGTCATCTTCTCGCCGCCGAGAACCAGAACGCGGCGGTAATAACCGGATGCCACGGCTTGGAAACCGGCCTGAACCGCCGCCGCTCCCGCGGAAGACGCAGTTTCGATACGCACCGCCGGAATGCCGGTTAACCCCAGGGCATCGGCAATGTGCGAAGCGATATTGCTGTCCCCAGTGAATTCCTCCGGATTCATGACGCCGATATAAATTGCTTCCACTTCCTGTATTTCGGAAGAGGTTAGCGCCGTTTGAGCCGCATCGTGGCAAATCTCGGCCAAGGACCTCGGATCCTTACCGAACTTCGTCATACCGATTCCGGCGACATAAACCGATTGCATACAACACAATTATACTGACCAAGCCGCTAATTCCAAGTGAGTGGTACAGCGCATCGTTGCAAATAAATCGGAATAGATTGAGTTCGAAGGAAGCTCTAAACCAAGCAGCGCGGCTGCTGATGAGAATTTCTGCGCGTTGGATCGTGATATGCCGCAGGGTCGTCGAAGAATCTTCCTTTTGTGAGAGAACTGCGTAGGTTCAGCGATTTGCGTTGGCTGAGATGAAAAAGGCGATCAGTGAGGAAGAATTTGGCTTAACTGGACGATCTGATCGCGGGTTTCGATAATTTTATTCCCGATCCTGTCGGCGCCGGCATCGGTCAGCGCGTTGCTATTGTCGGTTCGGCCACCCCATCGACCGACGATAAGTTTGCTGTCGGGAAATCGCGTGCGTAATCGTTTGCACAGGTATCGCGTCTGAGCTAAGCCGCCAGGCGGCAGCGAAGCAAGACAAACTAAAGCAGGCTTTTTCTCGGCGATCTGGTCGATAATCTCGGCCGCCAGCAGCTCATCGCCAATAACCTCAAGTTCGTAACGGAGAGGATCGAGTAACTGTCGAAGCATCAGCAAAGACAGCTCGTCGGCTTCATCGCGAACCGGACAGCCCATGATTTGGACCTTGGGCGTGCCCTCTGGAGTTTGGATTGCCGTTGCCATTTCCGCGGCCGGTGCCGGCAATGACCCGTTTTCCGTTTTGAAGACGTCAAGATCCTCGATTATCTCGCGGGTCGCTTGCAGAACAGATTGTTGCTCGTTGTCCGCCATCTTACCGAAAGCGAAATCTCTCTTGAGATAATTTAACGCCGGCACCAGGAGATCGTCAAAGATCTGCTCTTTAGGATGTGACTTTAGATGCTCTTCGACTATTTCCGTCGCTTCGTCCTGATCCATGGCCAGCAGTCTCTGATAATAGCTGATGCTTGGCTCGATCACCGGCTCGTCGCTCATCAGAACGCCAATGAAATCCAATTGAGGCATATATTTGCTGATCACGACAACGCAGACTGTCAGCGGCGTCGAGAGAACAAGACCGATAGGTCCCCAAAGCCAAGTCCAGAACGCGACCGCTATGAGAAGACCGACTTCAGATACGCCGGCGCTTTCACCGTAGAGGAGAGGCTCCAGAATCATATTGTTGATGAGTTCTAAGACAATGATCGTCGCAATCACCAGGAGTGGCCAAGTCCACCCTGGAAAAACCGCCATGCTAAGGACGCTCGGCAGGAGTGCCGCGGCAACGGGTCCGACATAGGGAATAAACCGCAGTACCGCAGCCAAGAATCCCCACAGGAACGCGTAAGGCAGGCCGAACAAGTAAAGCGCGATGCAGACTGCGATTCCAAATGACGCGTTGATAATTGATTGCATGAGCAGATAGCGGCTGATTCGCTGCGCCGCTTCTTCGAGAGCCTTGGTGGTTATCGTCACTCGACCATAACCGATCAGACGGATCAGACGATTGCGCAGGTTTTCGCGTTGGATGAGCATAAAAATCACCAGCACGATCACCAGGCCGCCTGAAGCCATCCGTTCCAACATATGGGCCAGAACGTCGACGATTCCTCAGATTGAACGACAACTTCGCGCGGCTTTGATGCGGCCGCTGCCGGCTCGTCTTTGCTAAATTCTTCTTTCACTTCTTCGGCAGTCTCGCGGATCTTCTCGAGAGCCCCTCCCTTACCGGCGCCGCGGATATCGCTAATCTTTTCTCGGATGTTGCTTCTATAGGTCGGCAACTCGTTGGCGACGGTGGTCAGCTGAACCGTTACCAGCCAACCGATTGCGGCGAGCAGCGAAAATGCCAGAACGACGATAATCATCACCGAAGCCAGTCGCCCTAAGCCGAGCCGCTCTAGAGCATCGGCAACGGGGGTTAGGAGAAAGGTCAGCAAGATTGACAGCGCAACCGGGATTAGAAACGCTTGCCCCAAATAAAGCGTAGCAATGATTAAAATCAGGGTTGGAAGAATTAGTACCGACGGCAATTTGTCGCCGCGGACGGCACTAGCCCGCGCAAGACTACCTCGCGGCTTCGGACGTCTTGCGCCGGACGTTTTGTTGAAAGTGCTCAATCAGTGGTCCTTCTCAGAGGTTCTTAAAAACCAGACATACGCATTTTCGGCCGCGAGTCGTCGAGCCTCAGTTGATTTACAGCACGCGCCTCGTCTGCACAAGGCGGTTACCTTCCATGATACTTGACCGCTGGCACGATCTAGGGCCGGTAAAAAGTGTGACGACAGCGCCAGTGAGTGGACGGAGCGTTCTCTCGGCGTGAGTACTCGAGAAACGCGCACGGTCGTCAATTTAGCCTGTTCTAGTGAATTCATTGAACGTTGTCCTTAATAAGGCAGGGGTATGCCAAGCGGGAATTGTCGCTCTAACACGAACGGCGTTAACGAGCTGCGCCAATCCGAGCCGTCTCACGCCTGATCAGATCAAAAGCCTTCGCGAGATGACGCCCAGTGGTTAAGATGTTGCCGACGGCGAGCCGCATTGCAAGATGGCCATTTTAATGTGGTGTAGGGTCACTGACGTAATCGTCCAAGCACTTTGCTCGTATGAACTCGGCAAAACTCTCTTCCACTTCTTCGTACTCTGCTGGTAATGTCAGGGCCTCCGCCGCGGCGTATGTCGAGCGCGCGCCGTCAACGGGTTCGGCTTCGTTAGTATGCATTATCGTCTCCTCATTGTGCTCGAAAGGCTTCGGTTTGTGTGCTTCCAGATGGCGCATGAGATTCCCGGACGATCAATGCTGATTGAGGTGTCTCGAGAGTGCGCGCGAATGTGCCGACGT
>JAJONK010000313.1 GCA_021323355.1 Deltaproteobacteria bacterium | reverse complement strand
GGCCATTATATTCCCCGCCTGCTTGAAGAGGTCCTCGGGATCAAAACTCACATCGTCAGCGGCTATCAAGGTGGCGCCGAGATCGATCTAGCCATTGAAAGAAATGAAGTCGTTTGTTGGTCGCCGCTCGTGGCGACATACTTCGGCAGAGACCCCTACAAGCGATGGCACAAAAGCGGATTTACTCGGGTGGTTCTTCAAACCGGAGAGAAGCGTGATCCGCGCTTGAAAGATGTGCCGAGTATTTGGGAGCTCATGGATCAGCACAAGACGCCGGATTCCGGTAAACGGCTGGCCAAGGTGATCTTGACAGCCGCCACTCTCGGACGACCGATTACTGCTCCGCCGGGAACGCCTGCCGACAGGGTAAAAATTCTTCGTGACGCCTACGCTAAAGCCCTCACTGACCCTGATCTGCTCGGCGAAGCGAGCAAACGAAATTGGGATGTGGAGCCGGTTAGCGGCGAAGTTTTGGAGACACGATCGAAAGAAGTCATCGCCCAACCCGCCGAAGTCATCGAACGGATGAATTGGGTTCTCGGAAAATAATCCGGGCGCCGAGCTGATCTATCAATCATTCCATGAGTGATAACCTATGCGTAATACTCGGTACTGCACGCGCTTAGATCCCTTAACTCAGCAATCGTTTGTAAGACTTGGATTTGTAAGACTTGGAAAGGAGGGTACAAAATTGTAGATCTTTGTCGATTGATGTCTACAGCCGAAACCTCCCTAGAGCCAGGGTTCGCTAGCTCCGGCGATCAACTCCTCTAAAATATTACATTTCCGTATTCGATATCTCTCCTGCTGGTCTACTTCATACCCGGCACAGCCGTTGCTATTTGGGCATTCATTACGATTCGCGGAAACCGATCCATAAGGAGTTAGCCACTCAGCGATGCTGACCTATCTTTCCAAACGTAAGTGCCCGCGCTGCGCTTTCGACTTTGTCGTCGTTCTGCTGGATTGTCACTCCCGAATGCAATGGATCAACGGCTTTTGCGGAAAATGCGATCACAATATCTCATGGAAGTTGTTTCGGAGAAGAGATTATGAACCCGGAAATCATTCTGTGGACTCGAGTACTGTTACAAGCGATATGGGACCTGGCCGGCATACGGGTCAACGCCCCACCGAGAGACGTACCCAGGCTCCGGTCGTCCGCCCGAGCTTGGATCTGCTCCGCTGATCATTCGCAGGGAAGCTTTATCTGGACCTGTAATTCTCTTTCACTTGATCCCGACACCGTCCGAAAGCGCGTGCTGACCAAGAGCAAAGCTGACTTGAAAGCGATCGCCGAAAAAGAATTTCTCGAGAGCCCACTGCAATTGATCAATTCGATGTAATGATGGGATCCACGTCAAGAGAGCGACCGTAGCCCGCGCAATCCCAAGCGGGTTGCGGTTGCCCTATCGAACGGCTGGGAACACTCGGACTCAGTCGCTATCGACCGATGACTTTACCCTCCGCACTTTCAGCAACCGATCTATATCCCACTCATAGTGAAGATCGTTTATGCGCCGGGTAATCTCACTCGCGGTTCGTTGAGCATACTCCGGAAAGTGAAAACTCAATCTCGCAATCAATTTGGCGATCTGTCGCTTCAGTAGTCTTGGCGCACTCTATCTGCATTCTCCATGTACCGACCTGCGGTAGATGCGGGTGGAGCTCCCCCTCTAGGCAGTCACAGCAACCGAAGTAGCGTCTTGTTCGCTCCCTTTCTTGATGCGGTATCTAGATATCCGGCTGATTCGGCATCTACTCTAGCATTGACACACCGGCGAAAATTGGCTGGCAGGAAAGGCAGGCGGCTAAAGATCTTTGTCGGCGGTAGCCACCTCCTTAACCAGAAACATGCATTGCTGGCATCTTACCTCGGAAACTGTGCCGTTGTTGTATTCGGTTTGCTTAAGATCTTTTGAACCGCATTCGGGGCACTTTGTTCCTTGATCAGTCGCTACGTCATATCCAAGTTTTTCGATCTCTACATGCCCTTTCCTCACCGGAAGCATCTCAATCTCATAATAGAGTTGACACTGCCGACAAATAACACGGCACTCGCGAAATAATCTCGGTCTGTACTCCCTCGGCTTCCATTCGGTTTCAACGACGAAATCCTGCGATTGACAGTTGGGGCAGGTCATCTTAATTTCCATAAACCCTCCTTAGCATTGGAAAGTTGCAGCGGGCAGTTCCACATTATTGGCAAGCACGATGCTTACGTTTGATCGGCAGCCTCCGAACAAATGGCGAACATCCCACCAAGGTAAGGCGCGCGTGGTCAATACTGTCGATTCGGGAGTAATCGAGCTTCGCAATATCGAACATGCTTCAAGCCCCGGTAACCTCAGCTGGTCTCATAGAATCAACTACTTATGAGCCCCTGTCAATAATAAAGCTATAACCTAAGGCATGATGTCACGGGTTAACGGAACGCCGAGATGAGAATTGAAGTGGCTGTGCTGCGACAGCGCGCGAGAGCTTTTTTTTCAAAAGAAAAAAACCGCGCGCCGAATCCACAACACGTCGCGCGGAATCTTCAGGTTACCGGCAGGTTGTGACTTGAACTGAATGATCCCTTCTGTCACTCTTTTGTGAACTCTAATTGTGACGTTTCAAATGACTGAAACAGAACTCCCCCGAGATCAACTCCTGGCTCTTGCCTCTCATCTAAACAGTCGACGCGACAGCATTCTAGAAAAGTGGCGCGCGGCTGTGAAGCAGGATTCAGCGCTTACCAATGCAACCACGCTCTCGAGCGCGCAATTTTACGATCACATTCCCAGCGTACTTGATTCATTTGAAAGGAATCTTTGCGCCCGCAGTCAAGCGGCTGCTGTCGACGCAGCAGAAGTCCAGAAAGAACTGGCCGCTGACCATGGACTTCATCGCTGGCACCACGGCTACAATCAACAGGAAGTGATGCGCGAGTGGGGTCATTTGCATCTCTGTCTCGTCGCCGTGCTCGAAGAATACGATGCTGCGCACCCCGAGATTGCCCATGAGGTCATGGCGTTTGCGAGGCTCACACTGGCGCAGTTGTGCAGCGACGGCGTCAACGAAAGCGCCTCGCGTTATGCTCGCTTGCAACAGGTGGAGGCGGCTGGCCGCCTTCGTGACTTGGAACAGGCGCTGGCGCAGCTTAGAAGTTTGGAGCGCCAAAGGGCCGATGCCTGGCGCGAAGCAGCCCATGACCTGCGTGGCAAGCTGGGAGTTGTTAAAAATGTAACCGAAATATTGACCAACGACCGTTTAGCCGAGTCCGACCGAAGCGAAATCCGCGCGATGCTACAGCAAGGCGTTGAGTCGTTGCACGCTCTTCTGGAAGATCTGATAGTGTTATCTCGATTGGATGCCGGCCATGATCGACGCAACATCACACGTTTCGATGCCGGCGCTATGCTGCGTGATTTGTGCGCTGCCATGAAATCCGCCGCCAAGGAGCGAAATTTGTTTCTTGATTCGGTGGGTCCGGAATCATTTATGGTGGAAGGCGATTCCGTCAAGACTCTGCGGATCGCTCAGAACTTGCTGCTAAACGCCATCAGGTATACCGAACGAGGAGGCGTGAAGGTCGGTTGGTCGGAAGTGGCGCCGCAAACATACGAGCGCTGGATGCTGTATGTGCAAGACACCGGTCCGGGCTTTGAAGACGGCTTGATTACGCCGCTTGCGCAAGCAATCAAGAAATCCACGGAAGAGGTTCAGGTGGTGGAGCAGGAGGCAGAGAAAGCCGGCCAGGATTCAACTTTTGTCGCCCCCGCGCCCGTGCTTTCTTCGGAGTCAAAGCACCGACCGGACTATCAACCGCCCGGTGAAGGAATCGGCTTATCGATTGTCAAGAAACTCTGCGAGCTCCTGGACGCCAGCTTGGAATGTGAAACCGAGCGCGGCAAAGGAAGCACCTTTCGGGTTATCTTTCCGCGCCACTACGAAGCCTAGCGAGCGGCGCTTGCGAAAGTTCACCAGCCATAGTTCAGCTAGTTTCGTAAGCAGCAATAGCTTACTTGCGGAGACACCAGTCGTCAGGCTTGCGATTCGAATTTCTTTCGGACCTCCGTAGAATCTTTGATTGCCAAATTAAACGGGCTTTATCTCGTTCTCTCTCTTACGTCGGCAATGCGATGTTTGACAGCGATATTGTATTCATTAGATTCTGGCCGACAAATATCGATCCAAGACACTCTGCACCGTCATGCGCACCAGAATAGAAGGGGCATTATCGATTGCCGCAGTTGCGGTTTTTCTCAGTATCGGCTCCCCTGCCGGGAGCCAGACGAAAAAACCGACTACGCTTGCGGAACTAGCAGCCTACACGGGCGCAGACCGTGAACAGCTTTTATTGGCCGGAGCCAGAGTCGAAGGCAAAGTCGTTTGGTACACGTCATTGGCCGGGGCGTCGTTCAAAGAACCCATGAAAGCTTTTGAAGCGAAGTATCCCGGCGTCAAGGTGGAAGTTTATAGATCCCAGAGCAGTGACCTGGGAAAGAGGATCACGACCGAGAGCCAGGCGAAGCGATTTTATATGGATGCGCTCGAAACCACGCTGCCGCTTCAGAAGCTTCTGCATGAAGGCAAAATGATGACTCCTTTTACTTCGCCTCACCTCAGCAAGTATCCGGATATGGCGAAACGGAAAGCCGATAAGGGGCTGTACTTTTGGGCGGTGGACCGTGAGTCGTATTCAGGATTGGCGATCAACAAGACCTCCATCCCGGCAGCGAGTGTAAAGAACTACGAAGATCTCTTGAGGCCGGAGTTCAAGGGCAAATTAGGTTTCGCCATTTCCGAGACCGGACCGAGAGCTATCGGTGCAATGATCACAGCGAAAGGCGAAGAGTTTGTAAGGAAGCTAAAGTCACAGGAAGTTTCACTGCACGCGGTTTCAGGCCGCGCCGT
>JAJONK010000312.1 GCA_021323355.1 Deltaproteobacteria bacterium | reverse complement strand
TTCTTTTCAGGCAGGTTGGCGAACGGGCAACTGGCAATCTCCAAGCCTTTCAGCTTCTGCCATACGTCACGGCGCAATCGCGGCACGAAGCCGTTTCTCACCTTAGCCGCGTAAATCAGCTTGTCACCGTCGTAATGACCGACGATCACTGCATCGAGCGGATTGCCCCGTGTGTAGCCGCCGATCACAAACTCCTGTGATTTGTTGACCTTGTATTTCAACCACGCGCCGCTGCGCTTACCGGGTTCGTAACAAGAGTCTTTGCGCTTGGCGATCACGCCCTCGAAGCCAAACTCTTTGACGACTCCGATCAGTTCAGTAGGCGTTGCGTCGATGCTCTCCGATAGCGGGACTGCGGTTGCCTTTCGGGTGAGCGGTTTCTTTAAGTCGCTCAGCACTTTGCGTCTTTTCGAGAGCGGTTCGTTGAGCAGATTGATCCCGCGATGGATCACGACATCAAATGCATAGAACAACAACGCTTGTGCTTGCGAGCGATGATGTTGCAGCAGATTGAACGAGATGCGCCCGTTCTCGTCGATAGCTACGACTTCGCCGTCGAGCAGTGTACGCGGCGGGAGCTCTTCACACGCTTTTGCAATATTCGGAAATTGCGCCGTCAAGTCATTACCGCGCCTAGACCACAGCGTCAATCCTGCGGCATCTCTGTCAGCCAAACAGCGATAGCCGTCGAACTTGACTTCATAGAGCCAGTCGCTGCCTTCGGGTAACTGCTGGACGAGCTGAGCGTACATCGGTTCGATGAACCGAATCGTAGCCGCTCTTGTAGCGGATTTAGCTGTTGGCGCTTTTGGCATCTAGAGTGAGTTACGAGGTGAAAAGCGCCCAAGCGATTTCGTAACCGCAGATGGCGCAGCGTCCGTGGATGGGCTGATAGCCACTATCGCTTTGCTTTGCGATGACTACCCCGAAGTAGTTGCCGCACTTTGGACAATTTCTGGCGAGATACACGGCCATGCGAAAGTTTAACCGCAGTTGGCCTCGGCCTCAACTCAGAAGTTTATGTCACTCCCCATCCATGTGCATAAGCAGTAATGAACCAGAAGCCTAAAATCTAATGTGACCAATCCGAACCGCCCTAGTAAGGGTAGACGATCATTTCCCAGGCCCAGGCAAACAGGACGCCAAGGGCCTCTATTACTTTCGATACATGCTTCACGACGAGATCGTTCCATGCTGGATAGATTCCATCGCGAAGGCGACTATCACGCCGCACACAACCAAAAAGATCAGGAGCGCCATTGCGAAAGTCTATGGTGATTTGCTTTTCGGCATTTGCTTCACTGGTGGCGCGGTGAACCTTTTCTGTTCTAGCGTTTCTCTTCCACCGCAAAATACGGAGAAGCCGGCAACGACAAATGCGATTAACGATAGATACATAAACAGTATCCGGGCATGGCAAACGCAAGGCTCGGTGAGCTTGAAACCGAGAAAGTTACCGCAGGGTGGCGGGGTCATCTTGTTTTGTTCATAGACGAGTGAACATTTCCGTGTCAGCCAACTGTAAATGATGGCAAAGATTATACCGATCTGATAACAGACCAACCCCCAAAGTATTCCATAGGCAAGCGCGTCATACTCAGATTTCTCCCCAAGAACAAACTGAAGAAAGGTCAAGAGGGCAATCGAACCGCCACCGTGAATTAGTATGAGAGCCTTAGCAATCTGTGCGTCGATCTCGGCTCGTATTTCCAGACCGGATGCCATGCCAGCGATGTATACCGCATCTTGTTTTGTGATGGTAGGAGACGGGCAGAGCAAATGTATCGAGAAGCGCATCGGTTGCGCCGGGAAGCTGATTCTGCGCCACTCAATTGAAACTACTTTGCCATCATAGTCGTTCGGCTTGGGCCGTCGGGGATAAGAGCGGGAAAATCAGCCTCAAAGAAAGGTGTTGACAGTCGAGTCGCACTTTCAGTAAACAGGCCGTCAATGGCGGTAAAAGATTGGATCTTGTTGCCCAATTCTGATTTTCGGGCGCGGGAGAACTGGCAAATACTCGGTAACAATGAATTCGCAGCGTTTCGTGGGAGCTTGCTCGTACTACGCACATACGGAAAAAAACACTGCTATGGCCACCCTATTTCGCAGCATAATCTCTCGCCAACTCACGAAATCGTGCTGAAAACAAACCGGCAGCGAGTAATTATAAGCACGGATACGATTTCACACGCGATCCGATTCGTAGCAACCTCTCGCATTAGCAATCAGTTGATTGCAAAAGTTAGTTCAGAACTCTCTAGTAAACTTCCGGGCTTTCAGGGAAAATTAAAATCGGAGGCTTCTGACAAAAATGAGTACGAGATCACGGAGGAACTTGAGAAGGCGTTAAACCTAACCACATCGCACGTTGTTCAAGAGCTTGATGAATCGGAGCACAGCAATTACTCTGAAGCAGAACGGAACGCAACTTAAGGCGCAGTTGCGTAGACTGTATTGGCCTAGAAGATGGGACCTGTATTTGCACTCTTTCGAATATCTCCAATTATCCTATCGTAGCAGCTGGTTCTGGTGGCAAGTTCGCCAAACCATTAGACGTACAAGCTCCGGACTACTCGGTTGGCCGTTGGCGTCAATAACGTATTACGAGCCTCAGCCTGAACTCGTTGCATGCTATGACGATGTCGAAAATGAGCTTGAAGCACCTGAAGCAATCATAGTTGAACCTCTACTCGCAAAGATGCCATCCACTTCGCCTCCGCACAAAGAAGATTTGGAATCGCTTGCCAAAATCGCTTTTCCAACAACATACGCAGAAAGAGTGGTGGCAGCGCAGTACGGAGCGCAGAAGACGGCTAAGAGAAAGGTACAACGCGCAGCACCCAAAAAAACTATGGCGCGTGGACCAATCAAAAAGAAAAAGCAGCGAACGGCAATCAGCGGGAGACAAAAAACCGCCACAAGACGACGTTCGCGTTAAAAGACAATCAAGGTCGCACACCGTGCAACGCGACCATAACCGAGGGCAATGAAGTGGCCTTTTCTATCGAACGAATTAAGACATACCGCCGTTGGTTCGGATGGGGATTTGTCGGATCATTTTTAGTGTTCGCGATTATATTAGCGTTTGCGCTGATGCCGGATGCCCCGACTGGTTATCGTCTGCGTGATGATAACAGGAGGTCGCCACCACTTGACGCCGAGAAGGTGCTGGCGCTTGGCTTCCTTGTAATTTCTTTTACAACGCTTATCGGATTCGTCGTCACGACGGTGATTACGTGGTGGAAAGAACGTCGAGAAATTTACCACACCAGCATTGAGATCGAGAATAACAAACCAGAGCTTGAAAAACTCCGCCGCGAGATCAGCGATAGAAACTCCGCAGCTCAAGAAAAAAGGAAGAAGACGACTAAGCGTAAGCGCGTCGTTTAATCTTCCCACGCCGATGAAGCTGGTGGCGAATAGCTGAAATGTTTGCAGTTTTTGCTGGAAACTTTTGGGAAGCCGGTTTTTTGGCTGATTTCCCACGTTCGATTGACCATCAGAGCGATTGAACTCTCGGCCGGTTCGGACACTCGTCAGATTTCAAAAACCGAGCATTCTTTATCAGCTAACGTGGCTAAATGCCGTAGTCGGTGAGTATTCGTGAATCTGGTTGGAACCACACTACTGACTCGCGGTGATGTGTCGCTGAACCACGGCACAAATGCAGGCTGCGAGACAGAAACAAGCTATCTTGAAGCGGCGTACTGGAAGACTCTTCCGCTGGTCAACGGAAGTGCTGGACTACGGCCACAGGTACTCCTAACTCGGTTTACCGGGCCTTCCCGTCCCAAAACAACGATTTTGATAGTTTGCTTACAATACGAGCGATTTCAAGTTTCACAGCAAAGACCCCTCTCTGGCTTCGACTGGCACGCCGGTCAGCTTGGCGCCTGCCCCCGAGCGGCAATCCGCGCGGTCGTTATCATCTCCTAAGGATCGGCGGAGGACCGTTGAATTGATGCCGTTCAACATGGCCTGCCTCTTTGCGGAATGACGAGCATAAGTATTTCAGACGGACACCCATCCAGGGACTAAAAACTTTTCGCATAGATTTTTTTTTCGAAGCAACGCTCCACCACCGGCAACGAGGATTGCCATGTCATTCTGCGAGGAGGTCGTAATCCCAATTACGATGCAAAAAACATCGATGCAGCGGCCAAGGGTATGGCGGAAGCCGGCATACCGGCGAGAATCATGATCGATTGCAGCCACGGCAATAGCGGCAAAGAACCGGAAAAGCAGGTCGACGTCGGTCGTCAGGTGGCAAGCCAAATTGCCCGAGGGCGATGCCCGGATCTTCGGCGTTATGATCGAAAGCCATCTCAAAGCGGGCCGTCAAGATCTGATGCCGGGCAAAGAACTCATCTATGGCTTGAGCATCACGGACGCGTGTGTCGGCTGGGAAGACACCCGTAAATTGGTAGAGGATCTCGCAGATGCGGTTCGCCAGCGCCGCCTCAAAGCAGCGGCCGAGAGCGAAGCGGAGTAGAGTTGATTCGAAGCTTTTTCACATCTCTTAACGTGTATAAGTCAATACCTGATCTGACAGTCGTTGGATGAGTCCTCGTCGTCAGTCATGTTTGATTCCTCCACTCACGCCGCGATCATCTTTTCTTTGGCCAAAGGGATGCTATCGATAAATGTTTGCATTGGAGTTTTTCCGTAGCACCACCTGCCTTGGTGGGGACGTTCTTCGTTGTAGAGCTTCAGCCATGAATCCAGATCGGCTTGAAGTTCATCAAGTGTCTTATAGATCTTCTTGCGAAACGCTACCCGGTAGAACTCATTGAGCACGGTCTTGTGAAAGCGTTCACAGATGCCATTGGTCTGGGGGCTCTTGATCTTGGTTCGCGTGTGATCGATATCTTCCACCGCCAGGTACAATTCATATTCATGAGCATCCGTTCCGCAGTACTCCGTTCCCCGATCCGTTAGCACTCTGGATAAGGCGATCTCATGCTCTTCAAAGAACGGCAACACTCGGTCATTGAGCAGATCCGCAGCTGCAATTGGAGTCTTGCGATCATAGAGCTTGGCCATGGAGACCTTACTATAGGTATCGATGAAGGTCTGTTGATAGATCCGTCCCACTCCCTTTAAGGTTCCTACATAGAAGGTATCCTGTGCTCCACAGTATCCAGGACACTCACTGTCAAATTCCCCATGCGCCTCTTTGTCCTCTTTGGCTTTCTCCAAAACCGCAATCTGCGCTTCAGTCAGGACTAATCCCTCCTGGAGACTCTTGGCCTCCAGAGCTTTGAGCCGCTTTTTGATATTCTCCAGATCATGGCGCAGCCAAACGCAACGCACTCCGGCCGGGGAGATCGATATTGCTTTTTTCTTAAGTTCATTAGCGACTCGCACTTGCCCCCACGCCGGCTCTTCGATGGCTAACTCCACTACCGCACTTTCAACCTTTTCGGCTATCCGATTCCTTAGGTTCGGCTTGCTTCGCGAAAT
>JAJONK010000311.1 GCA_021323355.1 Deltaproteobacteria bacterium | reverse complement strand
TGGATGTCGATAACTTCCGAACTGAAGATAAAGAAGACCTTCTGCAGCGTATTTATGCCAAGACGCGGAAACATTTTCGCGTCGCCAAGCATTTGATTAGCACCAAACCCTGGGAGTTTTTCATGATGGTGGAAATGGGGGTGGACAGAATCCAGCATGGTTTTTGGAGTTACTGCGATCCGGCGCATCGAAAGTACCGTCGGGGCAACTCCTTTGAGCTCAGTATCAAGGACTACTATCGTTATCTAGATGGAGAGATCGGAGAGCTACTGTCGCTGGTTCCCCGGGATACGGCGGTTCTGGTGGTTTCCGATCATGGCGCGAGAAAAATGGACGGCGGAATCTGTATCAACGAGTGGCTGATTCAGCAAGGATACCTCAAGTTGCACCGCTATCCGCACGAGGCGAAGAGGCTGGAGGATCTCGAAGTAGATTGGGATCATACGTTAGCGTGGGGCGAGGGCGGTTATCATGGAAGACTGTTTCTCAATGTCAAAGGCCGCGAGCCGCGCGGCGTCATCGAGCCAAAGGATTACGAGAAACTCCGACAGGAACTGATCGATAAGATCGCTGCAATTGAAGACCCGGAGGGTAAGAACATCGGCTCCACCGCGTACCGGGCCGAAGAAATTTATAAAAACCAGATCCGCGGAATCCCACCCGATTTGACGATCTACTTCGGCAATCTGGCCTGGAGATCTGTGGGCTCGGTAGGTCTCAACGGGATTCATACTTTTGATAATGACACCGGCCCTGATGAAGCCAACCACGACTGGAAGGGCATTTTCTTGGCCAATCAAGCGACCACCTCATTACTGGGTGCCAGTCCCATGCAGAAAGAGGGACGGCACATCTCCCAGATAGGCCCTGCTATCTTAAAGATGTTCAACCAAGCTGAGCTTTGATCCACCGGCGCTTTAGCTTGCTCTCACTACTTGCCTCATTCTCTACGAGCAGCTCTTGACAACCTTATAGATCGACCTCAACGGCGCGTTGGGATGACGTCAATGGAAGGGGCCGCGAAGATCATAGGCATCGGGATTGTAAGGAGGTCAAGGGTGAAGACTATAACTGGAATTTTGATTGCAGCATTGGGACTCAACGGGCTATTCAGCACGGCTCTTTCTGCGGAGACGGTCGTAATGGCCTGCGTGAGAGGCGGCGGCGAAACTTTCATAGTCAAGAGTTTCAGTAGCACGCCAGGGACTCCTGCCGTCGCTAAAGGCTACAGCTGTGCTGAAACCTTGGGGATTCTTTACTCGTTAGGATTCGAAACGGTAAATGCGGTGCCTTACACAGAAGGCACACAAGGCGGCACTCTCTATACTCTGGTTCAACGGTAGTTCTAAATTGCACACCGCAGCGCCTGTTCATTGCAGCGGTATTGAAAGAGTTTTCAGGAGCGCGCGGTGAGCGAGACATTTCAGATAACAAAAGAAGGCGAGCGCTTATGATAGGTCACCAAACGGCTACCCGTTTCAGCAATGATTCCGTGATCAAGTCGTTGCTGAAGCGCAGCAAAACGACAGCAAAGGGACTTATCGGCTCGCGCCGTGACGGTATCTATTTATGGCTGCGCTGGGGGCAGGCTCGCGCCAGCGCAATCACCGGCTTGCGCCCGGTTTTTCGTGGTGTGCGTGTCGAGTGGGATGTGCCTGGACATGCATGGACCGTCCCTTTCGACGTTAGCGGGCCGGCTCGGGATCAGGTCTTGGTGCGCGCCATCGCTTCGGCGGTAAGTGTCGGTACCGAGCGCGCGATGTTCAGCCTTCAAGCCAATACTGTCGAGCGTTTTCCCCGTTATCCGGGGTATTCCTCCTCTGGAGAAGTGTGGCTGACCGGCAAAGATGTCCGGCACCTGCAGCCAGGGCAGTTGGTAGCGATGCATGCTTGCCACGCAAGTATTGCTGTCGTGCCGGCGAAATCGTTGTTCCCGCTTCCGGCAGGCGTCCGCGCTGAGAGCGGAGCTATTCTAAGCTTGGGCATCATCGCCCTTCATGGAATTTGGCGCGGCGGCTTGCGCGCCGGCGAACGGGCTGCGGTCTTCGGCCGCGGGCCGATTGGACAATTAACGATTCAATTGGCGCACGCACTTGGCGCCGGTGAGGTGATTTCTATAGCTCCCTCGAAGCGGCACTACACGCCTCAGCTCCAACATTTTTCTCAGCGTGTAATTGCGAGCACGGAAGAAGACGAGAACGTCTTCGATGGCCTGCAAGCGGATGTAACCTACGAAGCCAGCGGTGAAGCCCGCGCCATCGGCGAGGCGGTGCGTGCCACAAAGGATGGCGGTCGCGTGGTATTAGTGGGGAGCCCGCGAGCCGACACGCGGGAATTCGACTTTTCCGCACTGGCAAATCGCAGAATCAGCCTCATCGGGGCGCACTTGAACACGTTGTCGCGCGACGACGGCGCCCCCGGCCCCAATTATAGGCAGGCAGGAGAAACCTTTCTTCGCCTGTTGGCGGAAAACAAGCTCGATGTCGAGTCCTTGATCAGCATTGAAGTAAATCCTTGGGAGGTCGGCTGGTTTTATCGCCAGCTCGCCTATGGGCAACCGGATTGGGTCGGAGCTCTCATGAAATGGAGCGATCTGAGTGACGCTGATCGAATTAAGAATGTTTCCTACTGGACACCGCCTGAGTCGGAAAGCATGCGCGGCAAATCGAGCTTAAAAACGGCCGGGCTCGACCAGTTAGCCGAGACCGAGACAGCTACATCCTTTGTAAAGAAAGAGGTTCGTCGGCAGCTTCATCTCGCAGGGCAAACAGAATTTTTGCGAATTGCGGTGATTGGCTGCGGCCAGCGTGGAGGCAGCAGTGCTGCTCACATCGGGCGAGCCGAGCACACCAGGCTGGCGATGGTGATGGATGCAAGCAGCGAGCTGGCACGTCGATTAGGCCAGCAATCATCCGTTCCATGGACTAGCGATTACGACGAGGTTTTGGCCAGCAAATCGGTCGATGCGGTATTTATCTGCACACCGCACCATTTGCACGCCGAGCAGGCTATCGCTGCAGCCCGGGCCGGGAAACATATCATCGTCGAGAAACCCCTCGCGCAAAACTTAGGAGAAGCGCTTCGCGCGGTACGGGCGGCTAATGATGCCGGAGTTCAACTCTCGGTATGGCTGGGAACGCGCTACCTGCCTCAGATCGTCAAAGCGAAGCAACTCTTGGATAGCGGCGCTGTCGGTACAATCTTGGGCGGGCACGTTGCCTATCACCGCTATACGCCCGCGCACTATTGGCAGCAGGGGGGCAAAGGCGGCGGTACCGATTGGCGTTCCAAATGGGAAACAGCCGGGGGCGGCGTACTCATCATGACTGCAATTCACTACCTCGATTGGCTTGTCTACTTGAGCGGCCTGAAGGTGAAGGAGGTTTCGGCGCGCTACGGAACACTGGACAGTCCCGCCCAGGTTGAAGATGCCATCGTGATCTTGATTACCTTCGAGAACGGCGCTCTCGCCACCGTGAACGTCAGCTCGTGCGTTCAGGGATTGCGCCGCGAGCTCATTGATTTTCGGCTCTGGGGAACCGAAGGATATCTCTCTTTATCCGAACCCTTCCAGTTTTATTCCAGCCGGTTGATCGACGGCAAGCGCCCCGAGCGCTGGCAATCGTTAAAGCCGCTGCCCAAATTGCGCCGCGAACAGATCGAGTATTTAGACCGCTTCGCGCTGGCAGTGCTCAAGGGCAAGCCGCTTGAAATCACCGGCGAGGATGGTCTCCGCGTGCAAGCGATTATCGAGGCAGCTTATCGGTCGTCCCGTGAAGGTCGGGCGATTGCGGTCGAATATCCCGAGATATGAACGCCATACGGAAGTTAGCGCGGGGCGATAGCGGCTGGCAAATCGAGTCGATTGCCGCGCCCCAAGCCAGTCACCGGGACATGTCCCTGATCGTCTCGAGCGTGCTGTTGCCGCCCGCCGTACGGGATGCAGCTTTTTTGGTCGGCTGTGACGCGCGATCGCCCGACAACCGCTACGCAGGCTGGGGTTTGCCGGCGGAAAGAGTCCAGATGCTAAGAGCGGACATGCTCCCACTAAGCGGGGAACCGCCTGAGATAGGCGCGTTGCTGCTGCCGGCGATCGCGATAGCTGCCGCGCTAAATGCTGTTTTACCGGCGCCGCGCGCCGCCATCCTGGGCAAAGGGCTTTTGGCCGCTCTCGCCGAAGAAATACTGAGATCTCATCATGTCCAAATCGAGATAGTCCAATCGGCCGCGGCGCTGCCGTTGATCGTCGATACCAGCGGCGAGCCCTCGACTTGGAGCAGCGCTCTGGGATCGCTCTCTGCCGAGGGCGCAAT
>JAJONK010000310.1 GCA_021323355.1 Deltaproteobacteria bacterium | reverse complement strand
CACCGCGATGCCGCCGCGGTCTTTGATGGCCCAGAGCCCAGCTGTGCCGTCGTCGAGCGCACCGGTGAGGACAACGCCGACGACACGAGATCCATACGCGTAGGCAGCGGACCTAAACAGCGGGTCGATCGCAGGTCGAAATCGATTTTCTTTGGGTCCCTTTGTGAGGCGGATTCGATCCGACTCAACCAATAAATGATAATCCGGCGGCGCTATATAGATCTTCCTCATCTCAATCGGCTCGCCGTCGTCAGGATGCTTGGCCTTTAATTTGCCGGCTCGATTCAAAATCTCAGGTAACAGCGACGTCGAATAGGGGGAGACGTGCCAGACGATGAAAACCGCCGCATTGAGTCGCTCCGGCAGCTGCTTGATGATGCGGTTAAACGCCGATAGTCCACCGGCGGAAGCTCCCATGACGATGATATCGCGATTCGGCACAGATCCCCTCTACTCAGACCGCGCAAATGCGGATAGCAGCGTGATCTACATTCAGCTAAGCAAAAAAAATGGCCATTCGGAAGGTCTCTGTTGTACTCGCTTAGGCAATCGGTGTAGCGGGAACTGCGACTGTTAAACGAGCTAACATGCGCTAAGCTGAGTCGCTGCAATCATGGTTCACATCCGTGCTTGATGACCCCGTGTAGCGTCGAGAGCAAATCATTGAGCTTGTACGGTTTCTCAATGAAGTATTGGACACCGGCGTCATGCATCCTGCTCTTTAAGTCGGGGTCCAGGTAACCGCTGGCGACGATAACGCAGACGTCGGGGTTTTGCTCTTTCAAATTCTTGAACACTTCCCAACCCGAGAGCTTGGGCAGTCCGAGATCCAGTAAGACCACGCTGATCTCCAATTTGTGATCGCGGTAGATGTCCACCGCTTCCTGACCATCAGCCGCCAGCAGCACCGAGGTCTCATCGGTGCAGAGAATTCTCTCGAGTAACCGGCGCATGAGACGTTCGTCTTCCACCACAAGAATAGTGCGGGAGTGGTTATCGCCAGGTTGCATTCCGATCAATCCTTCAATCACTAGGTCTCACAACCGGTAAATAAATTTGCAAAGACGTTCCCGCGCCGGGCTTACTCGTCACCTGGATGGAACCTTTGTGGTGCTTGAGAATTCCATATACGACGGCTAGACCCAAGCCGGTTCCGCGGCCCGCGCCCTTGGTCGTGAAGAAAGGCTCAAAAATCCGACTCAGAGTGTTTTCATCTATTCCCTCGCCGGTATCGTTGACCTCGATGCGCACATATTGTTCGGCCGTGACCTCCTCGGAGCTAGGCACGGCATTACGCACGGCATTACGATCGACCAGCGAGGTCTTCAGAGTAAGAGTGCCGCCACTAGGCATCGCGTCGCGCGCGTTCAGGCAAAGATTTAACAGAGCTTGAAAAATCTGATTGCGGTCGGCCAAGACCGGCGGGCTCTGCCGGCTTAATTCGAGCTTGATGTCAATGGTTTGTGGCGAGGACTTGCCGAACAACTGCGTCAGTTCCTCGACCAGGGCATCAATGTTTACCAGCTCGAACTTAGGTTCCGTCTTGCGCGCTAATGTGAGTAGCTGCTGGACTATGGTCGCGCCTCGTGTGGTGCTGTCAAGAATCGCCGAAACGCTTTCCGTGACCAGTTCATCGGCGATCTTTGAATCTCGCAAGACGAAAGCGTATCCCTGCACGATATTTAAAATGTTGTTGAAGTCATGCGCGATCCCCGCCGCCAGGGTGCCCAGGCTTTCCATCTTCTGCGCCTGGCGAAGCTCGCCTTCGAGCCAGAGTCGCTCGGCTTCGGCTTGCCTGCGCCCGGTGATGTCCTCAATGGCCAGCAGTATCGAGTTGCCATCGTCACCGTGATCGCTGGAGAGCTTGCGGGCGTTCAGAGACATAATCTTGCGGCCGATGCCAGGAAAGTCGTGCTCCACCTCAAAGTTATCGATGTGCGAGTCGCGGCTGACGATAGCCTCCAACAGCTCGCGTAATCTGGGAATTTTCCATTGACCGCTTCCCAGATCGTAGATGAGCCGATGTTCAGTTTCAGACGGCAATACCTGGAAAGTTCGGTAAAACGCACGGTTGGCGGAGATCACTTTCAGCTGCGCATCGAGCACAAGCAGGGAAATAGGCACCGTCTGAATGATGTTGTCGGTATAATCACGGGCCCGACGCATCGCCTCTTCCGATTGCTTGAGGCCGGTCACGTCGGTGAACGTGAAGACCACGCCGTCGATGACGTCGTTCAGGGTGCGATAGGGAACGCAGCGCATCATGTACCACGACCCGTTTGCGACTGCGACCTCCTGCTCGTAAGTCGCCAAATTCTTGAGCACGGCGTCGGCCACGCTGGTCAGACTCACGTTGACGAGCTGATTTGCGATATCCTTGATCGGACGGCCGACATCCAGGCTCAGTAAGTTCATCAGCCGTGTTGCCGAAGCGGTGAAACGGCGGATGCAGAATCCCCGGTCCAAAAATAGCGTCGCGACATCCGAGCTGTTTAAAAAATTCGCCAGATCATCATTGGCCTTGCTAAGGTCTTCGAGTTTTTCGTTGAGCTGGTTGTTGACGGTGATTAATTCCTCATTGACCGATTGCAGTTCTTCCTTGGAGATTTCCAGCTCTTCATTGGTGGCCTGTAACTCTTCGTTGGTCGCCAGCACTTCCTCGTTGGCGGCGGTGAATTCTTCATGCGTCACCTGATAAGTTTCGATGGCCGCTTGAAGGTCCTGTTTTAACCTATCGTTCTCGGCCTCCAGCTGAGCCGCGATGTCGCCATCCTGCGGTTTGGATTCCTGACGTGCCACAGGCTCGGGCCTAGGCTGCGGCTGCGCCGGCTGGAAGATGACCGCGACGAGGCGCTTGCGCGAGATCGGATCTGTGATCGGCTTGACGGTAATCTTAACTATCTCGGCAGGATCGTTGCGGTTAATCTCGCGAAGTTGCAAGGTGACGTTTACATCTTCGCGCTCGGCACGATCGACGGCGAGACGCAGCGCAACGGCATGGTCCTTTTCGATCATGCTAAAAAGATTGAGGGTGGCATCGCCGGCTGGATGCGACAGATATTTATCGGTCGCGCCATAAAAGTGAAGGATCTCGCCGGTTGGCCTGATCAGGACCATGCTTGCATTGAAGTGATCCAGGAGCACCTGCTGGTTCAAGTCGGCGAGTTTGATCGGATACTGCTCTTCCGATTTGATCGTATGGGTCGCTGTTCTCGTAGGAAAGCTACGAAACGGAACAGCCACCGACGGGCGCCGCTGAAAGATGCGCCAGCTTCGTGAGACCGGCTCAAACAGATCGCTTTGATCAATGCTGGTATCGGCTTTTCCTAAAAACAGATAGCGGTCCGGTTTCAAAGCGAAGCCGAACAGGTTGAGAATTTTTTGTTGGACCTCCGGCTCTATGTAGATCATCAAATTGCGGCAACTGATCAAGTCCATTCGCAGGAACGGCGGATCTTGAATCACATTGTGTTCGGCAAAGGTCACGCATTCGCGGATTCTTGGCTCGATCTGGTAGATGCTGTCCCTTTTGATAAAAAACCGCGCCAGGCGCTCCTCGCTGACGTCGCCGGCGATGCTTTGCGGATAAACCCCTTCGCGTGCAGATTTAAGGGCATCGCTGTCGATGTCGGACGCGAACATCTGCAGGCTCAGATTTTTTCTCGCCGCGGACATTTCCTCCATCACTAAAATCACGATGGAGTAAACCTCCTCGCCGGTGGCGCAGCCGGCAATCCAGGCGCGCAGAGGACTCCCGCGGTTACTTTCGTTAACCAGCGGTCTGATGGCTTTCTCGCGCAGCTCGTCGAACGCCTCCGGGTCGCGGAAAAAACTGGTCACGCCGATCAGCATGTCTTTGGCAAGCTGTGCCAGCTCGGCGGGATTATCCCTGAGAAAAGTGTAATAAGCGGATATGTCCTGGATACGATTGACACCCATGCGGCGCTCGATGCGGCGCCGGACGGTACTCTTTTTGTAGCAGCGGAAATCGCTTTTGGCTTCATTGACGAGGAGCTCGAGAATGGCGTCGATGCTATCGCTGATGGTCTGCGGTGTGGCGCCATCGTGGTCGGCAACTTGGCGCACATACTGAAGCAGCTTGGCGGGAATTTCCTGAACAGGCAAAACAAAGTCCACTAGGCCGGTGGCGATGGCGCTCTCGATCATGGAATCAAACTGGGCCGTCTCCGGGTTCTGTACGATCACCAGACCACCAGCGCCGCGTATCTCTCTGATCCCGAGAGTTCCATCCGAGCCGCCGCCTGAAAGCAAGACTGCGATCGCGTTGGCGCCGCCGTCATGAGCCAGAGAGCGAAAGAAAAAATCGATCGGCAGTCTCAAACGATCCCGTTTAACCGGCTCGCTCAGCCGCAGCATGCCATTGTCTAAAGAAATAAATTTATTGGGCGGGATGGTATAAACGAAATTGGGCTGGACCCGCGCTCGATCCGTTGCTTCGATCACTTTCATGCCGGTTTGGCGCGCCAAGACTTCCGACATGTAGCTGATGCGGTTAGGATCGAGGTGCTGTACGACCACGAAGGCAAGTCCGGTTTCGGCACCGATTCCCGTAAAGAATTCTTTGAGCGGATCCATTGCGCCGGCTGATGCGCCGATGCCGACTACTCTGGGATTTCGCCCGGGATCATCATACATAGACGAATCCTATCGCGCACAAACTGATCGTCAAGTAGGTATTTTTGATAATTCTTCTCGACATAGCAGACTTTTCCAGGATCCGTCTAGCGTTTTTTACCTCTTTAGCTGTAGCCATGAGCCAAGCGTCGCCAATGAACGGTTGGGTTCAGATAGGGACCCGCGTCCCCGGTCATGCGCTCGGCCTTTGTTGAGGCGTAGAGCTCTTATTCGGTCAGGGACGTCAAGGCAAACGAAGGCCTTTGCTCAAGCGGTGTCGGCGCCACTGCCGTGATGGTTGATTCACGATATGCTT
>JAJONK010000309.1 GCA_021323355.1 Deltaproteobacteria bacterium | reverse complement strand
GATTGCCGACGAGGCGCTAAGGCGCATTGAAGTCGACTACGAGGAACTGCCCGCCGTTTACGATCCGCTGCAAGCGATGGCAGCCGGCGCGCCGCTAGTGCACGAGCAGCTCAGAAGCTACGAGGGACTGCGTCCGCCGCTGCCGGATGTTCCTAACCTGCATAACTGCGCCGAATGGCGCTCTGGCGATCATCGGCAAGGATTTGCCGAGGCGGATTTCGTCTTCGAGCAGAGCTTCACCACGCAGCGGGCGCACCAGGGCTACCTCGAACCTCATGCCGTCGTCGTCCAAGTCGAGCCGCCGGAGAAAACCTTGATCTGGTCCACAGCCAAGCAGGTTTATCTCACGCGTACAAATCTGGCCGAGTGGCTCGGCATCGATCAAGAAAAAATTGTTTTCCAAGTCGGCGCCGTCGGCGGCGACTTCGGCGGCAAGGGCACGCTTATGGACCTGCCGCTTTGCTACTTTCTCGCTAAGGTCACCGGCAGACCGGCGAAGATGATCATGAGTTATGCCGAAGAGTTGAGCGCCGCTAACCCGCGCCACGCCTCGGTCATTACGATCAAGACCGGCGTCAAAAAAGATGGCCGGCTCTGGGCCAGAGAATTGAAAGCTGTTTTCAACGGCGGCGCCTACGCCGGCATCAAAGAAAGCAGCAACGGCAATCTGCCCGGCTCGCGTCATGGCAACGGCTCCTACGCGATTCCTCATTCGTACATTCAGTCGCTGTGCGTCTACACCAACTGCATTCCCGGCGGCATCATGCGAGGTCCCGGCGATCTTCAAGTCATCTTCGCCGTCGAATCGCACATGGATTACGTCGCGCGCCGCCTCGGCATGGATCCGTATCGGTTTCGTCGCCTCAATGTCCTCAAACCCGGCGACCTGCTGGTCAGCGGCCAGCGTGTGAATACCGATATGGGACAGCGCCTGTTGGAAAAGATTCGTCGCAGAATCCATCCGCTCGCGCACGCGAAGAAAATCCCTTATGTCGGTCGAGGTCTTGCTTTGGCTTCGCGCGATGTCAATTTCGGCGCGGCGAATATAGACGTCGGCGTCAGTGAAAATGGCGCGGCGTACATCCTGACAACGGTTCCCGATACCGGCACCGGCGCGCACACAATTTTTCGCCAGATCGTCGCCGAGGCGCTTACGGTTTCAGCCGACGATGTTGCAGTTAGACTGGGCACCACGGAAATGTTTCCGACCGATGTCAGAGTGATCGCCAGTCTGGTTACCTACTTGAGCGGACAAGCCGTCCAACAGGCAGCCTTCGCATTGCGCGAAAAACTGATTCAGCTGGCGGCGACCGTGCTCGGCTGTTCGCCGCACGCGGTCCGCTTGGAGCGAGGTGCCGCAGTCGGGCCGAAACGCTCAAAAGTCAACTTCGCCGATCTCGCCGCGCGCGCGAAATTGAATGATGGATCCTTGAGCGCACGCGGCAGCATCGATATCAAAGAGCGGCTCGGCGCCATGTGCTTCTTTGCCGAGGCGGCGGAAGTCACGGTCGATCCGGAAACCGGACAGGTGAAAGTGCGCAAGGTGATCTCCGCCCATGATGTCGGAACCATCATCAACCCGCTCACCCATCGCGGACAGGTCGAAGGCGGCATGATCCAGGGTTTTGGCTTCGCGATGAGCGAAGATCTCGCCACCGAGGACGGCAAGGTCGTCACCGCCAACCTGGGCGAGTACAAGCTGCCCAACATCCGCGACATACCGGAGCATGAAACGGTGTACGTCAGGGATCACACCGGCCCCGGCCCGTTTCAAGCAAAACAAATCGGCGAGCACGGCGCGATCCCGACAGCGGCGGCGATCGCCAACGCCGTCTACGACGCAATCGGCGTACAGATTACCGATCTGCCGATCACCGCGGAAAAAGTTTTCGACGCGCTTCACCAACGGGCCGCTGCACAGCGGGCTGAACCGACATCGGCAAAATCGTCTGCTCGTTCGACAACCGCGGACCCGATCAAGATCGTCGGCTTCGATAAGGACATCACGCTCTCGGTGGGTGAGGACAAGGGTTTCGTGGCGGCGGAAAATCTCGCCATCAGCTTCGATCAAACGCTGAACTCCACCGCCGAGATCTTGGGTCTGCTCGAAGGCAAGTGGGACATCGCCTTCGACAACGGCGACAACGTCGTGGCTTGGGACGAAGGACAAGGAGCCGACGGCAAGACTCACGATCTATTCATTTTCCTGGGCGGCTCCCAAGAGCTCAACCAGAGTCTGTTCGTCACGCCTGATATCCAAGAATTCGGCGACCTAAGAGGCAAGCTTCTCGGCGCCGACGCCGTCGGCACCGGCTTCGCCGTGGTGCTGCGCTACATTCTACAGAGCCACGGGTTATATTTTGAACGCGACTACAGCTTCAAATCGGTCGGCTCGACCCGCCTGCGCTTGGCCGAATTGAGTGCCGGCAAAATTGCCGGTGCCATGGTGAATCCGCGCTACGTCGAAGAGAACGGCGCGGCCGATCTCCGTTTGCTCGCTACCGGCAAAGACTACGCAGATCCCTATCCCGCTCGGCTTAGTCTCACCACCCGCGCTTGGGCCAAGCGGAATCGATCGTTGCTGGTGCGCTTTATCCGGGCGATGATCAGGACGATGGATTGGATGCTCGATGCACGGAATCAAGCCGAGCTCGTTGACTTGATGCAATCCAAATCGGGGCGCAGCGCCGAGCAAGCGCGACGCGATTACCAGCGGCTGTTCGAACCGCGCGCCGGTTTGACCAGTCGCGGCGCTTTCAATCCGGAGAGCCTCAAGACCGTGCTCGAGATGCGGCGCAAATTGGCGCTGATCTCTACACCCTTGCCGCCTATGGAAAAATACTTCGATGACAGCTTCTATCGCGAAGCGGCGGGCGGGATCCGCAAGTCCGGCTCATAGAAACTGCGATAACCATGGCACACCCCCTGACCCAAGTCGGCAGATCAGCAACCCGTCTCGACGGGCAGGCGAAAGTATCCGGCGCCATGCGCTACGCCGCGGATATCCAACGGCCCGGCATGATCTGGGGTAAATGCCTGCGCAGCCCCTATGCCCATGCGCGCATCCGCAGCATCGATACTACCGCGGCGAAAAAAATCCCAGGCGTCTTTGCCGTCCTCACCGCGGACGACTTGCCGCGCCGCTTGGTCGGCCGAAGATTGAAAGACATGCCGGTGCTGGCGCAGCAAACCGTGCGCTTCATCGGCGAGCGGGTGGCGGTCATCGCGGCGCAAACGCCTGAGATCGCCGAAGAGTCGCTCAGCCGGATTGTCGTCGATTACGAAGAAATGAAATCGGTCCATGACCCGATCGAAGCCATGGCTGCCAAGGCGCCGCTTCTGCATCCGAACTTGGGCAGTTACGAAATTCTCCGTTTGCCGCTGCCCGATATTCCCAACGTTCATTCTCGCGTTCAGTCGGTCTTCGGCGACGTCGCGCAAGGCTTTCAAGAGTCCGAGCTGATTTTTGAACAGACCTTCACCACACCGCGCGTGCATCACGGCTATCTCGAGCCCCACGCTGTGGTCGTCGATATCGAAGCGTCGGGGCGGATCATCGTCTGGTGTCCTGCCAAGGGTCCTTACGTCACTCGATCGCATCTCGCCGAATGGCTCGATTTGCCGGAAGGAGAAATCTGCTTCCAGATCAGCCCGGTGGGCGGCGACTTTGGCGGCAAAGCTTCGCTGATGGACATTCCGCTCTGCTATTCGCTCGCCAAAGCCACCGGCCGCCCGGTCAAGATGATCATGAGCTACAGTGAAGAATTGACCGCCGCCAACCCGCGCCACCCGGCGCTGATCACGATCAAAACTGGCCTCAAGCGCGACGGCAGACTTTGGGCCAGGGAAGTCAGAGTGATCTTCAATAGCGGCGCTTACGCCGGATTTAAAAACAGCGAGAACGTGAATCTACCGGGCGCGCGTCACGGCGCCGGCCCTTACTTCATTCCTCATCTCAAGATCGACGCCTTGTCGGTTTACACCAATTGCGTTCCGAGCGGCATCATGCGCGCGCCCGGTGAAGCTCAGATGCTGTTCGCGGTTGAAAGCCACACCGATTTTCTTGCCGCGCAAATGAAAATCGACCCGATCGAATTCCGCTACCGCAACCTGCTCAAGCGCGGCGACCTACTGCCTTATGGTGTGCGGCTCGAAGATGACAAGGCGCGCCAACTGCTCAAACGGGTTGCGAAGAAAATCGGCTGGAACGGCGCGAGAAAGAGGCAACCTTACGTCGGTCAAGGGCTGGCGTTTTGCATCCGCGAGATCGGCATCGGCGAAGCCAACGTCGAGGTTGGCCTGAAAGACGATGGCCGAGTTTATCTGGTCACCACCGTTCCCGACAC
>JAJONK010000308.1 GCA_021323355.1 Deltaproteobacteria bacterium | reverse complement strand
AAATGGTTTTTTCTATATGTCGCTTTCCGATATCTGTTACTTCGCAAGAAAGATTAGCGCGGCCCGCTCGGCGCCTGGTCGGAAGCGCGCGGTGATAGCCATGGCCGAAGAGAACATTGGGCAGCTCGAGCGAAAGGCGAATCCTCAAAAGAAGCGCCGGAGAGCTCACGTTCGAGAAAGTGCAAACGCTTGTACAGGGCATCAAGGCATTCGGCGCGCGTACCGCTGTTTATTCTGACCCGTGGCGATTCGGCCAAGCGCTCAGACATTTCAAACGTCTCTCGGCGCCTCAAGCAGGTGATCGATTGCGGGCATCATGATCATGGGCCCAAATGCCGGCCTGATGTAACCCTAGCCTTTCTTACCAATTGCGCCGATCCGCCTAACGAGAGTTTTTTTGCAGAGTCGCGAAGCGGATGGAGGAAGATTCTCATGTCTAAGAATATTCTCATGCATCGTCCGTTACCGTCAAAGTATTTTTCCGTATTTTGTGGCATGTGCTTTGCGCAAGTGCCAATCAGTAGGAAAAAAACGGAGGAGTACGATGATGGAAGACTTCGCAGATGTAACCGCCTTGTCTGAGTTCATGGCCACGCGCGAGGGTATATCACCGATCGAAAGACTACTAAATGAATTTGAAGCCCACGAAGCCAAGGAAGACCATGCTCTCGAATTCTACAAAAAGACTTTGGCGCATATGCCGAGCCCGCTAACGCGATTTCTCTTGCAGCTCATTGTTTCAGACGAAGAGAAACATCGTGCGGTGGTGCACGCAATGGTATCGACGCTGAAGGGGAGTCTCACCTGGACAAGGCCCCCGGACAGCCTTGAAAACACCGGCGCGGTCACGGGCTCAACCAGGGAGCTCCTAGACGTCACCGACGAATTGATTCGCCTCGAAAAGGACGGGATAACGGAATACAAAACTCTAGTTAAGGCGAGCAGCGGGTACTATCGCGGAGTTTTTAAGATCCTTCTGGATTCAATGATCCGCGATTCGGAAAAGCACGTGGAGCTGCTCGAGTTCCTAAAGCAGAACCTTAAAGACGCATAAATGCGCCGAAGCCGTTCGATTCGTTGCCAATCGAACGGCTGTTCGCAAGCCGCGTCCAGTTAGCTTTATTAATCGGTTACCCGTCCTTTCCCAGTGCTGTTTGAATTGTTTTCAGAGCACGGGTTCTGCCGAGCACGTCGAGAGAATTGGCAGGGTGAATCACGGGGCTGAGCGCATAGCTCGCTGCCTTTCGCCGTGATGAGAAAAAATCCGCGCTCGATTCTAACATTTGCGATTACAACTACGATTTTAAGAATAGTTTCGCTAATGGATAGCGGTACAGTTCTTGCGCTACCGCCAATTAATCAAGTAGAGGCATCAGGAGGTTAAATGGAAACAGTAAAAAAAATTCTCGCGCCGACGGATCTCTCGGAGCTTTCCTGCATAGGACTGCGACACGCGCTTGAAATGGGACGATTACGAGGCGCAGAGGTGATCGTATATTACGTTATCGACTTAGGCGATCACTGGACCAAGCCCGAGCATTCTGGGCCGTTTCGTGAGATGCTGGAGTTCCATAAAAGCTCGCTGGACAAGTTCCTGCGGGAGAAGTTTCCGGAGGAGATGAATCTAACCGAAGTTCGGCAGGTGGTTGAGTTCGGCGGCGCTGTCGACAACATCGTCGAAAAGGCGGAAGCTGAGCGGGTGGACAGGATCGTTATGTCAACCCATGGCCGAACTGGCATTGATCACTTGCTGATCGGCAGCGTTTCGGAAAGAGTTATCGCCCGCGCTTCATGCCCGGTCCTGATCATTCCGGCGCATAAGCGCAAAATCGCAAGGGCCGCCTAATTGGCCGTAAGTCACTGGGGCATAATGGCGGTAAATAAATTCTTGAACCGACGCTGGTTGAAGCCGTTCTCGAAATGACGCCGAAGCCGGCGATCTCATTAAAATCGGGCCGGAACTCTAGAACTACTCGTAAACGCCGAGCACACGGTTTCTAGCTCACTATTTCGGCGACTTCCGGTGCCACAGGACTGATCTTAGGCGCCTTAATGGGGTGGCAGCGTTTTTGGCGGGTGATAAACTGAAATTCTGTTATAGTGGCTGCTTCGGCTTCTACGACTCGGATGCGGTTTGCAATCGCAACATGGCTATTGCACGACCCCGATTCCGAGAAGCATATTGAGCCACTTCAATTTCTGATAGAATCTAGAAGCAATGAATACGTCAGCGCCCTTCGATCCGCTGCTGCGCTTTGCCGAGATCGAACGACTGGTATCAAAAATTTACTACCGGTTCTCGCATCTCTTTCTCACCCGACAGGAGCTGCGTGATTTCTGGTGGGAAATGGCGCGAGAAGAAGAGCAGCACGCGAGTATTCTGGGCGCGTGCCGGGATCTTATCCTTAACTATGAGGACGAATCCCTCGATCCGATGATCAGCAATGACAGTGCCGATAGAGTAGCCGCTCGACTGCAGTCCCTTCTCGACCAAGGTACACCGACGCTCGCCGTCGAGGATGCTTTCAGAATTGCGCTAGAAATAGAAAGCTCCGAGATCGATGTGATCTACGGCAAATTGTTGCAATTGGGAGGCCCGCACATCGGCAAAACCATGGAAAGTTTGGGCGTTCCCGCGGCGGTGCAAAGACAAAAGCTCAAGGCCGCTCTGCGCCGCTTCTGTTCCGATCCGGAGCTGGTTCAGGCGGCCGAGAGACTCTGAGTCCGAGTCCCAGTTCCTTCCCTCCTTGACACATTCATCGTACGCTTTTATGTTGCCGATGGCGTGCTGCCGTCATTTTGTGAGGAGAGGATTCGCGCGCAAAACAACGCAAATCGCGTGACGTGCCGATGAGTGCTACATCCGGCTTAAAAGGTCAATGGACTTTCATTTGAACAACATCATCGGCAAAAGCAAGGCGATTCATGACGTCCTAGACCTGGTCAAGAAAGTTGCCAACACCCAGGCCACAGTTCTCATCACCGGCGAAAGCGGCACCGGCAAAGAGCTGATCGCTCTGGCGCTCCACGCGCTTAGCGATCGCCGCGACAAACTTTTTTTGCCGGTCAACTGCGGCGCGCTACCGGAGACGCTGCTGGAAAGTCTTGTTTTTGGCCATGTAAAAGGTTCTTTCACCGGCGCTTTCGCCAATCAAGAAGGTTTGTTCGAAAAGGCCAGGGGTGGAACAATTTTCCTCGACGAAATCGGCGAGATCCCACAGCACCTCCAAGTCAAATTGCTCAGAGCTTTGGAGGCTAAGGAAATTCTTCCGCTGGGGAGCACGACGCCGCGTCATATCGACGTTCGCGTTTTGGCGGCGACCAATCGGAACTTACATAACGAAGTTGAAGCCGGTCGCTTTCGCGAAGATCTCTACTATCGTCTCAATGTCATGGAAATCCATATTCCCCCTCTACGGGAGCGGCCGGAGGATATTCCGGAGTTGATCGAACATTTCATCAAGCGTCACAACCCGGAGCTCAAAAGGAACTTTCAGGGTATCGACGAGGCCGCAGTGCGCGTTCTCATGGCGCTGCAATGGAAAGGCAACGTACGCGAGCTCGACAACGTCATCGAGCATACAATGATTCTTGCCGAAGGCGAACGAATCATGTTGAAGAATCTGCCAAGCGCTATCATCGCCAGTAGTCAAACCCATCCTGGCTTCACATTCAATCTCAGGGATGCGTTGCGACAATTCGAAAAACAGCACATTCTGCGCGCTCTGGACCAAGCCAATCAAGACCGGAAAGAGGCAGCCAGGCTTCTGGATATCAGTCTCTCGTCGCTCTACCGCAAGATCGAAGAGCTGGAGATTAGCTGACAAGCTTCTCGACTCGATCATTGTCTTGATCGTTGATCAAATCGACAGCCGAACCCGATAATTTGATTGTGCCGTTTAGTTGCACTTGCTGCGTATTGCGTCGTCTCTTCGATCAAGAGTCAAGTCCTGCCAAGCCGCCGGATCATTGATCGGCTCGAGGTGAGTGAAGACCGTTGCGCCGGGAACCGCGGCGCGTATATCGCGCTCTACTCGTTCGACCAGATCATGCCCGCGCTGAACGGTCCATTCTCCCGGCACGAGCGCATGGAAGGAAATAAACGATCGCACTCCCGCCTGCCGCGTGCGCAGCGCATGATAGTAAAGATCCTGACTGGCATATCGGCTGAGGATTTCTTTTATAAGTTCTTGCTCGGTGTGACTCAAAGCCGTGTCTAACAGTCCAAGCAACGAGCGGCGTAGCAGTCGCACTCCCGTCGATAAAATATTGCCGGCGACACACAGCGCGATCACCGCATCAAGACGCGTCCAGCCGGTCAAGGCGACAATCGCGATTCCGGCAACCACACCGGCCGAAGTCCAGACATCGGTCATCAGGTGATGGGCGTCGGCTTCAAGTGTGATGGAGCGATACTGTTTGCTGACGCTGAGCAAATGGCGGGCAACTAAAAAATTGAGCGCCGCCGCTATAATCGATGCCGCAAGACCGGTGCCGACTTGCTCCAACGGCTGTGGCGTGATCAACCGTGGTACCGCCGTCCAGGCAATGATAGCCGCCGCAAGGACAATCAGCGCCCCTTCAACGCCACTGGAGAAATATTCGGCTTTGCTGTAGCCGAAGGCATGAATCTCA
>JAJONK010000307.1 GCA_021323355.1 Deltaproteobacteria bacterium | reverse complement strand
GCTCTCCGGCAAGAAGCTCCGCCACAGGCAAAGAGCTTCGCTGATTCGCCCGCCGTTCCTTTAGACCTGATTGCACGCGCTTCGATCGCGGTCGGCGAATCGATTCTCCAGCCGCAAAGTAGAAGTAAGTTGCAACTAAGATTAAGCGGCCTGAATGTGGTAGATTTCGCATTGCATGGCGAACGCCAGAAGTTTAGTGAGGATGTATTGCGCATAGAGCGAGAGCAGGTTAGCCCGTCCGACACTTACAAGATCCCTCTAAAAGATCGCCGCTTCGGCTCATTCTTGAACCCCACTGCATTTCTGCAAAGCGATCATCCATCGATCCGCGATCGTGCCGTGCAAATCATCGGCGCAGAAACAGATGCGCACAGAGCGATAGTGCGCCTGAAAAACTGGGTCTACAACGAAATCGAAAAGCAGCCGACTATCAGTATCCCTAACGCTCTCCAAGTGCTGCAAACCAAAAAGGGGGATTGCAACGAACATACTGTGCTGTTCAACGCGCTCGCTCGCGCCGCGGGCATTCCCGCCAAAACCGTAGTTGGCTTGGTCTATCTGCGCGGCGCATTTTATTATCATGCTTGGTCCGAAGTTTGGCTCGGCAAATGGATCTCCTTGGACTCGGTGCTCGATCAGTTTCCCGCCGATGTCACTCACGTCAAATTCATCGAAGGCGAAATCGACCGGCAGTTAGATATGCTGAAGTTGATCGGCAATCTGAGAATAGAAGTTCTGGAACAGGAATAATTCACTAAATCGACGGACTCTAGCAACCCCGGTTGCGCGGATAATTCCTAGCCGAGTTATCTGCCTTGGATCTTTAGTGGCCGGGGGCTTGGACGCCGTTAGATAGAGCAGACTCCATCGCTATGATTCGCATAATCAATTTACGCAAACAGTACGGCCGCCTGGCTGCTGTAGATAATCTCAACATCGAAGTTGCCCCGGGAGAAATATTTGGCTTCCTGGGGCCCAACGGCGCGGGCAAGACCACGACCATCCGGGTGATGATGGGGATCTTGAGAGCGAGCTCGGGCCGAGTGATTCTCGGCGGGCACGATGTCGAACAAGAGCCGCAGCAAGCCAAAGCGATTGCCGGATTCATCCCCGATCGCCCGTTTATTTATGAGAAACTCAGCGGCAAAGAATTCCTTACGTTCATCGCTAAGTTACACCGAATGGAATCGGCTCGACTAACACGCAGGATTGACGAGCTCTTGGAATATTTCGAATTAGCCAATTGGCAGGACGAGTTAGTGGAAGGGTTTTCCCACGGCATGAAACAGCGCCTGGTGTTGTGTGCCGCGCTTGTCCATGAGCCGCGCATTCTCATTGTCGATGAGCCGATGGTCGGCTTGGATCCCAAGGGTGCGCGCACCATTAAGGACCTATTTCGCTCATTGGCGAAAAACGGTACGACGGTTTTCTTATCGACCCATAGCATCAGCGTGGCCGAGGAAGTATGCCACCGAATCGGAATTATTCAGAAGGGCCATCTGATAGCCAGTGGGAGCATGGCGGATATTTACCGACTCACTCGGGGTCAAGACAGCAATTTGGAAGATGTTTTTCTCGAGTTAACCCAGCAGCAGGCCGACTTAGCATTGCCTCGGGAGCGGCGGGTTTGAGCACGATTCTGCTACTTCTCTCGCCCAAGTGGTTGACGTGGCAAAACGAACTTCATCGCCGCCAGGCTCGATCGGGCCGCCGCTGGTCACTCCTGACCCTGGGGATCTGTTTCTGGATCGGCACGTTCTATGTGATTCGTCGCGTGCTCATGTATTTTCAATCCGTGCATGAGCTCGGCCCTGCGCTGGCCTATCAACTGTTGTTGATCATTCTGCTGACTTTTCTATCGATGCTTCTGTTCAGCAATCTGATAACAGCGCTCTCGGCATTTTTTCTCGCGCGCGATCTGGACTTGATCATCTCTACGCCGTTGTCGCACAATGATTTTTATTATTCGCGTTTGCTTATGACGACGGTTAATTCGTCGTGGATGGTGCTATTTTTCAGTTTGCCGATTTTCGCCGCCTACAACACGGTCTTCGGCGGCGGAGTCATCTTTTACCTATGGCTGATGTTGAGTCTGCCGCTGTTCTTGATCATCCCCGCCGCATTCGGAGTTTTGGCTACGCATTTATTCGTCTACTTTCTTCCCGCCAAGCGCATCCGCGATATACTTTTTTTTGTCGGCCTGTTTGCCTTCATTTTGATTTATTTTCTCTTCCGGTTTTCCCAGCCGGAAAGATTAGTGCGGCCGGAAAGCTTCGGGCACTTTGTCCAGTTCCTAACCGCGATGGAAACACCTTCTTCGCCCTATTTACCGAGCAGTTGGTCGGCTGAAATCTTGGCTGGAACTCTATTTAACCGCTCTACAGACCAGGCCTTTTTCTTTGCCTTGCTGGCGAGCTATGGGCTGTTTTTTCCGCTCGTCACGTCATGGGTCTCGGGCGCAGTGTATCTGGACGGCTGGTCAAAGGCACAAGAGTCGAATCAGGGACGGCGAAAACTAAAATGGCTCGATTTACCTCTACAATTTCAAAGTGCTGCCGCTCGATCGATCGCCCATGCCGGCTGGAACTTTGAGAACCGTGGTTGCCTTCGTCAATTTGGCCCTGGCCGGGTTCGTGCTCAGCGCGGTCGCCATGCGCTTTGCGTTCCCGGCAGTAAGTCTGGAAGGCAACGCGTTTTGGCTCTTACAAACCTCACCGATATCGCTCAAGACGCTGCTCTGGAGTAAGTTTTGGCTAAACTTATTGCCACTTCTTTTTCTCGGTGAGTTACTAGTCTTTTTCAGCAATCTGATGTTAGGCGTACCGAACTGGATGATGATCTTATCGCTGGTAACGATCTTTCTAATGACCTTCGGCATTACCGCGATTTGCGTTGGTGTCGGCGCAATCTATCCCAAATTTACCTACGATCATGTGGCCGAAATCCCCACCAGCTTCGGCGGTGCGATCTGCATGATCTTCAGCATCGGCTTCATCGGCCTTATTGTTATGATCGAAGCTTGGCCGGTTTATCTGCTGACCAGCCGCTCACTCGGGGCTGGAGGATCCCACACCTCCATACAATGGGTGATTGCCCCCTCTCTGGTAACTGCGATCGCCCTTACGGTCGCCGCCGTGGTGGTGTCGATCAGAAAAGCTCTGAAAAGTCTTGAGGCGATGAGAGCCTAAAAACCGGAAGGTACTGGAGTCGCATATCCGGAAGGAGACTATGTCACAGCAGCATTGGTTCTAGATGAGCTGGAACCGGGCACGATGAACAGCGGCTTGCGTCAAGGCGCATTGGCATAACCTGGATAGCTCGATAAAGTATCGCGGGTAAAACATTCTCCCGAGGTTACCTAATGGAACTGATTCACACACTTTACGAGCCTGCGGGAAAAGGCCCGCATCCAACCATTCTGACGTTGCACGGCAGAGGCGCCAGCGCATTCGATCTGCTCAGTCTCGCCCCATACCTCTGCGGCGGCCGATTCCTTACCATCTGCCCTCAGGGCCCGTTGGAAACACCCATCGGACCGGAAGCCACTGGTTACGCTTGGTATCCCATGAGCATGGGCGGACCGCCGGATATTAGGTCGATGTTAGTGTCGCGGCAACGGCTGCAACAGTTTCTCGACGACTGTCTCGCGCATTATCCGATCGATGCAAAGAAGTTGGCAATCCTCGGTTTCAGCCAAGGTGGCGTGATGGCCTACAGTTTGGCTCTGGCGAATCCGGATCGCTTTGCCGCGCTCGTGGCGCTAAGTAGCTGGCTGCCTCCGGAGCTCGTGCCGCACTTGTCGCTCGGCAATTCAGCGCAGGCTTTGCCGACCTTGGTTCAACACGGCACTCAGGATTCAATGATCGAAGTCGACCGCGCAAGACAGTCCGTGGAAACACTGCGTCAAGCGCGGATCCCGCTAACTTATCGGGAATATGAGATGGGCCATGAAATCAGGCCGAGAAGCCTTTCGGACCTCTCGGCCTGGTTAGATGAGAAGGTACTATCGCCGATTGTACTGGCGAATGAGACGCGCGGAACTTAACGCTGCATGTAGCTGTGGTCCCGGGCCATCGCCTCGAGACGGGCGATTCGATCTTCCATCGGCGGGTGCGTGCTAAACAGCGCGGCCAATCCTCCCCCGGTGAGCGGATTGACGATAAACATATGCGCGGTAGCGCTGGCCGTAGCCTGGCTGGTCTCGAGAGGAATGTGCTGTGAGCCGAGGTGAAGCTTACGCAAAGCGCTGGCTAATGAGCGGATCGCCGGTGGTTTTGGCACCGCCGACATCGGCACCGTATTCCCGAGATCTCGACACCGCCATTTGAATCAGCATCGCCGCCAATGGCGCGACAATCATCATAACCAGCAAGCTGATCATATTACTGCCACCCTCGCGATCGTCCCTATGTCCGCCGCCGAAGATAGCGGCCCATTGCGCCATTTGCGCCAGGTAGCTGATGGCGCCGGCCAAGGTGGCGGCGATAGTGCTGACGAGAATGTCGCGATTAGCCACGTGCGCCAGCTCATGGCCTAAAACTCCTGCGAGCTCGCGCTTGTCGAGAATGCGGCGAATCCCCGCCGTGACCGCCACTGCGGCATGCTGCGGATTGCGGCCCGTGGCAAACGCGTTCGGGGTCTCCTGCGGTAGCATGTAGACCTTGGGCATCGGCAATCCGGCGCGTTGAGTGAGATCCTGCACCATTCCGTAAAGCTCCGGATCATCCTGCGGCGTGATTTCTTGCCCTTGATACATTTTGATGACGATCTTGTCGCTGAACCAATAACTGAAAAAGTTTATTGCGGCGGCGATAACAAAGGCAATTACTGCTCCCTGGTGACCACCGAGAATGCTACCCACCCAGACAAGCAGCGCCGTCAATAATGCCAGCAGAACAGTTGTACGAAGCATATTCATAAATTCCCCTTTTCCGGTTCATACGATTGGTCCTTTTGCCGCATGGTACGATTTGGTTAAGTGATGTCAAGTATACACCACGCAGGGTAATTTGCGTACGAGCTAGACAAAAAGCAAGCCCCGAGCTAGACAAAAGCTTACGGATCAATGGTTTATCAGTCCGGGAACGGAGAAAACTATGCGAATAGGGGTGGTATTTCCCCAGACGGAAATCGGCACGGATGTGGGGGTAATCGGGGAGTACAGCCAGGCTGCTGAACAGCTCAGCTATCATCACATTTTGGCGTATGATCATGTTCTGGGTGCCAATCCGGCGAGCCGGCCCGGTTGGCGGCCACCGTACACACATCAAAGCACATTTCACGAGCCGTTCGTTCTTTTCGCTTATCTGGCAGGACTGACCAAGACAATCGAATTGGTGCCCGGAGTTCTCATATTGCCGCAGCGACAAACCGCCTTGGTCGCAAAACAGGCAGCGGCCCTGGACATATTGAGCGGCGGCCGTTTGCGGCTGGGAATTGGTATCGGCTGGAATCCGGTCGAATATGAAGCGCTGGGCGAAAATTTTAGTAATCGCGGGCAGCGCTCGGAAGAACAGGTTGAGCTGCTGCGTCTGCTTTGGACTCAGCAGCTCGTCAGCTTCAATGGTCGTTGGCACAAGATCAGCGATGCCGGGATCAATCCATTGCCAGTTCAACGGCCAATTCCGATCTGGTTTGGCGGCGGTCACGACCGGGTGCTTCGGCGTTTAGCACGTCTGGGTGACGGCTGGTTTCCTCAACTGCCTCCCGACGAGAAATGCCACGCGGCGATTGAGAAGATCACGACCTATGCCCGAGAGGCCGGACGAGACCCGAAAACGATTGGCATCGAGGGTCGAATAACGATAAGCGCTAAATCGGCCGAGACATGGCAGGAACAGATCAAAGCTTGGAAAGAAGTAGGCGCAACGCACCTCAGCGTCAACACCATGAACGCTGGGTTTAGCAACCCTGCCGCTCATATCGAAGCGATCCGGAGTTTTCGTGAGGCAACAAAACAGCTTTGGTGAGCACTTTCTCGTCCTCTAGGTCATCCGGCCTGCTCGATCGCTCCAGTCCTATGCTTTGTTAACCAGGAACGTAGGGCCGCGAACGGCTCGCCACCATTTTGCGTAGCTTGCTCTAAAGCAGCGATTGTCCGAACGAGATTACGACCTTCGAGCTCGTACAAAGACTCAAATAGCTGCAGGTTGTTTAGATAAACGCCATAGTGCATCAGCACCGCATTATTGAGCGGCTGTTGGGAAAAGCCGCGGAAACGATGCGCCGGTTGATCCGCAATGCGTCGGGCCCATTCGGACTGGCTGCGGGCGAATACTTCTTCACGTAAGCGCAGCTTATCTTGCTTCGCTATATTGCGCTGATACAACCCTGAAAGATCGACGATTAGGTCTTCGATGAAACCAGCAAATTCAAGCTCTTCTTGCCACAGTTGAACCGCCCTTTGATGTTCCGCACTGTCAGGGCCGAATCTTTGATTGAAAAAATCGATGGTTGCTCGATGGCCGATGAAATTAGCGGCGCTCTCGTTAAAGGCGCCTGCTCCCTTTATATACAAAGTATTGTGAAAGAGTTCGTGAAAAACCACCTCGCTCAGGGCGATCTTGTCGAATCTGAGAAGGTGTGAGAGCAGCGGATCGTCAAACCAGCCAAGCGTGCTGAACGCCGCCGAAGTTCGGATCGTCGTGTCATAGCCTTGCTTGTGAAGACGTTCGGCTTCCGACTGCGCCTCGCTCTTACTAAAAAAACCTTTGTACGGCACATGACCGACGACTAAAAACCACCAGGTATAAGGCCGCAGTTCGGTTTGGGGAGCGGCGATGACCAGGTACGTCAGATCCGGCCGGTCGACATAAGAGTAACTTGCGTAACTCCCGGCCACGTTAAGATTGAGAACGTTCTGGGCGTAATCGCGCACTGCCAAAACTGTAGTGAGCTTTTCTTTGGTGTCATTATGCAGATCCGGAGTGGCCAAGAAATCCGCGATCGGCTGGCGGCGCCAGAGTATTCGTCCTTCCTCGTACGCGGCGCGCAGAAAATAGATCGGCGAACAACCCGAGAGCATCGAGCTCAGCATCAATCCCGCAATAATGAACCAAGAAAATGCCCGGCTGATAATGTGGGTGGGGCAAACGAGTTTCCGCAATCCGAGAACTCCCCAACGCCGGCAACTACCCATAGATCTTGGGCTCCGCTTCTTGAACCGGCAGTCTCAATTCCTCGCGCTCGTACTGCAGCTGATACAGCCGATGGTAAATCCCTTGCTTCTCCATCAGTTGTGAATGAGATCCGAATTCGCGCACCTCGCCGCGATGAAGCACGATGATACGGTCGGCATTGCGAATAGTCGAGAGCCGGTGCGCGATCACTAAACAGGTGCGATCGCGCATAACTCGCTCCAGTGCATCCTGAATCAACGCTTCGGTCTCGGTATCGACACTGGAAGTGGCCTCGTCCATCACCAGGATTTCCGGCTCGAATACCAGCACTCGGGCGAGTGCGAGGAGTTGCCGCTGTCCGCCGGAAAAATTGCTGCCGCGCTCCCGTACGTTGGCGCCAAAACCTCCGGCAAGCCGCCGTATAAAGGTATCGGCGTTGGCCAAACGAGCGGCATTTTCAATGCGCTCCAGCGGCACCGAACGGTCACCGAGCGCGAGATTGGTGCGGATATCCCCGGAGAAAAGAAAAACGTCCTGTAAGACAACCCCGATATGCCTTCGCAGCGCCTGCAGGTCCCAGTCGCGGACATCCACGCCGCTAACTTGGATCGATCCTTTCTGCACGTCGTAAAAACGATTCAGTAACTTGATGCTGGTCGTTTTCCCCGAGCCCGTCGCTCCGACGATTGCGATTTTTTCTCCGGGTTCGATGCGGAAAGACACTCCTTTGAGGACCGGGTCGTCGGCTTTATAGTGAAACCAGACGTCGTCAAAGACCACTTCACCGCGGAACGGCTTCGGTATAACGGGTTTTTTCGGGCTATCAATCGTAACCGGCGTATCCAGAAGCTGAAAAATTCTTTCTGCCGACGACATGGCAGACTGCATTACTGCGTATTTCTGGCTGAAGTCGCGCAACGGAACAAAGAATCGATGGATGTATTCCTTGAATGCCACGACCGTGCCGATACCGATAATGCCGTGCAAAACTTCGCCGCCTCCATACCAGAGCAGCAGCGCCACGCTCACCGAGCCCGCGGCTTCAACCATCGAGTAAAGCGCCGCTTCATAGAGGTTTGAAAGATGATAAGCGTCGCGATGAGCAGCATTGAGCTCGTCGAACTCCCGATAGGTCTTCTCCTCACGGGCAAACAGTTGAATGATCGCCATTCCCGAGATCGCTTCGCCGAGGTAGGCGTTGATACGCGCGATCCGCTCGCGAATCAAACGGTATGTCTGGCGCGCCTTAATGCGAAAAAAGTTGATGGCAAAAGCCATTGGCGGGATCAGCGCCAGTGAAACCAATGCCAGTTCCGCATGCAGATAGAACATGATGCCGACGATCCATACAACCATGACGAAATCGGAGATCAGGGTCATCACCCCGGAAGAAAACATCTCCTGTAGAACGTCGACATCGGTGGTCATACGGGTGACTAATCGGCCCACCGGGTTACGATCGAAATAAGCCATAGGCAACTTCTGCACGTGTGAGAATAGCTC
>JAJONK010000306.1 GCA_021323355.1 Deltaproteobacteria bacterium | reverse complement strand
GCAAAGTCGAGATATTCTGCAAACGTGGGCTTCTGATCCGGGCTGGCGTCATCGACCAGTTTCTGAAACAGGCTTACCGATCGCTGTTGATCTGCAAGTGATTCCGAATGTTCCAGCGGCAGGTAAAAAAATACCTTTTCGAGGGGGCGCAAGGCAGCATCGAACCCGGCGTCGATGCCAGTGTGAGCAAGAGACAACGCTTTGCTGTCAAACGCGAAAGCTTTGGCCGAATCGCGATAGATACTTCGGGGAAATTGATCTGTAAGCAGTATTAGCGCGAGCCGGTCCTGCGGATTCAATTCCCAATTGTCTAACTCTCCCGATCCGGCCTTGATTACCCAGCTTTCAAAGCGCCGGCAAATTTCATTATCAACTTCCGGGTTTTTCGACCACCACAACTGCGCCCGTTGGCGAGCCGTGACAGCGGCATCCTCCAAGGCGGTGCCGAACCAATATTCGCGGATGGTGTCGGGAGTTTCCATGATTGTTGCGGTGCTTGTTTAGGACGCGGGAAATTTAAGCCAGCGCCAGTATGATCGCCCCTATGGCTGATAATAGGGAGATTATCGAAATCAGTCGAAATGCCGCAAACTGTTTGCGCAGGGCGGTGAGGGCATCGGCCATCGCCGCTAGTTGTTGAGCCATGCTGGCCACTAGCTCGGCTTGCCTCCGTTCATTGAGCTCGAGCTCGGCAACCCTATCCTCAAGCGGCTTAGCCCCGGATGATTGGTCGGTTCTGGTCTGCTGTAGGAGCTGCTTAGATAAGGATACGATTTCGGGAACCAGTTTAACAATTTGAAACCAGGGTATCGCCATTTTGTCTCGATTCGTTATTGGGCTTCAGCGGCTGTTATCACCTAAACAGCGTCAATCTAACATGTGGCCGAGCGCATCACTATCTCTCGTGATGATCGATTTGCCGCCAGTAGATCGCGTAGTCTCACTCGAATCACTCTAGTTTGACAGTTGCCCGACCTGTTAGATAATCTCTCCGCGATCGACTTGAGGGTGATCAAAACTCGCATGACTGAAAGGGAGATCTCTGATGAGCATCGATTTCGTCACTAACCAAGAAATCATTCTAGCGGCGCGGCGCAATCTCACACAGGACATTTGGGATTACTTGAGTGGCGGCGCTGAGTCTGAAACAACCATGAGGCGCAACCGCATCGCCTTTGATAGTCTCGCGTTGTGCCCGCGAATCTGCGTGGATGTTTCGAAGATCGACACCTCGACGACTTTCCTGGGGCAGAAGCTGCGAATTCCCGTGATGATGGCGCCCATCGGCTCGCTGCAAACGATTACCGCGGAGGGCGGTGTCGCGGTTGCAAAAGCCGCAGCGGAGTTCGGCACGATGAATTTTGTCAGTTCGGTAACCCAGCCGAGTCTGGAGGAAATCGCCGCAAGCACCAATCATCCAAAGATATTCCAGCTCTACATTCGCGGCGGCCTGGACTGGTGTGAGGAAATCATCGAGCGGGTGAAACGGGCTGGATACATGGCGTTGTGTCTTACTGTCGACACGGCTCATTACAGCCGGCGCGAGCGCCAGATGATGAATCGTTGGTTGCCGCCCAACAAGCGCACTGAAACCACCCGCCACTTTCAAGCGACCTTGACCTGGGAAATGATGGCGGCCATCAAGAAGATGGCCGGGCTGCCGTTTATTCTCAAAGGGGTTGCGACAGCTGAAGATGCCAAGATCGCGCTCGATCACGGAGTTGATGTGATTTATATTTCCAATCATGGCGGCCGCCAGCTCGATCATGGACGCGGAACCATGGATGTGCTGCCTGAGATCGTTCAAGTCGCGCGCGGCAAGGCCGACATCATTCTTGATGGAAGTATTTTGCGCGGCACGGATGTTTTGAAAGCGTTGGCGCTTGGATGCAAAGCAGTAACAATCGGCAAGCTTCAGGGTTGGGGTCTAGGGGCCGGGGGACAAGCCGGCTTGGTGCGCGTCCTCGAGTTGCTCGAAGAAGAGCTGATCATCGATATGGGCCTGCTCGGTGTAACCCGAATCGATCAGATCTCAGAAAAATATGTATGTAAAGCGCCGCCGGTATGCTTCCCTAACGAGATGAGCGCGTTTGCGCACTTGCCTGGCGGCCAGGTGCGCTAGAAAGCGCGATCGACGATATTGTCATGGATGCTGCAGCAACCCGCGATACCACGGCGATCTTGATCGCCAATCCTCATTCACGGGTACGGGTTGTCCATAGCGGCTTGCTGCATTTGTGCGTGCAGCTCGATCATCGTTAGAGCGCAGTATTCGATGGTATAGCCGGCGCGAAATTCTACTTGGTCCTGGAGGACGCGTTCGAGGACGGTCCGATTAAATCCGCCGCCGCCGATTTTGTCGTCAACTGCGCCTAGATTGCTGCTGTCTACCTCGGGTTTTTCACGAGTGGAAAAGTAAATCGCCTGCTCCCTGGTAAAGCCGTACTTTGCCGTCAAAGCGGTATACCATTCGCCCATCCACCGAGACAGAGATTCTTCATAAACATGGAGACCCCAGAGCTCGGCGATGGATCCATCGATGAAAATCTTATGGCAGAAGTCATTGATCGCGCGCGCCGCCGGCAGATAAGGATCTTCCAACATTTCTTTTCGGCTAAGCCCCAACGCTTCTGCAGTCTGTAACAGCAGCAGCACGTGTCCAGGCGCCTTGGGAGAAATCAATTTGTCGGCGACCTTGGCGCAGAAAGGTCCCAGCAGGTCGAAATTGCGAACGAAGAAGGGCAGATGAGTGTAGTAAGAGACAGCATCCAGGCCATTGGCCTCCATCGAGAAATGTCCCCAGTTTTTGAAAAATTGGCGGATCACCGGCAGGGGTAAAGTCCCACCGCGCAATTGAGTCATGAAAGACCCATTGTGAATTTTCTCATACGATGCTTTGGCGAGCGTCAAATAGAGATACTCGACATAGGCCTTTGCTTCTTGAGCGCTTAGCTTCTCACCCGCTCGCGGTTCTCGCGGCTTGTTCACGGTGCTACCTCTTAGAACAGGTCTGCTGATTTGGATCTATGGCGCGTTTATCATCGGCTATCGACAGTGTCAATATTTCTGTGAATTGGCAAAGCTAAAACCGTGCGCTAGGATGCTTGCATGCCGACTGTTCCGAGCAAACGATTAGAAACCTTTCCCAACCCGCACCCGGAGCGCGACTATGAAATCAATATGGAAGCCCCGGAGTTTACTTGCGTCTGCCCGCGCACCGGTCAGCCAGATTTCGCGACCATCCGAATCCGCTACATACCCGATCAGCTTTGCGTCGAACTCAAGTCTCTAAAACTCTATCTGTGGTCTTATCGCGCTGAAGGCGCATTTCACGAAGACGTCATCAACCGAATCCTCGATGATTTTGTCGAAGCATGTGCGCCGCGAAAGATCGTCGTCGTCGGCGATTTCAATATTCGCGGCGGCATTCACACTACTGTCACAGCTGGTTACCCATCGCTCTAGCATTCGTGTCCTCCGCCACTGGCACAGTTTGGCGCGCGGAAAAAAATTCGCTTGCGCAGCCCGCTGTTGATAAGCGTGTGCACAAGGTGTTCACGGCGGCGCACAACTAGTTGCCTCGAATTCAGAATTGCCAGATTATTTGTTTTCAACAATTTTCTGGCGCAGAACGCGCGCTGAACAATCTCGCGATGAGGGGAGATTTTTCTTGCTTTTTAACTGGGGTTGGGTTCAAATTCAAAAACATTTTTCAAACACTATCGCGTTGGATTTCTCTATCCGGCTTTCATGGCAGCTTTAGAAGACAACCTACGGAAGGTTCCGCCGCAGAATCTTGAAGCCGAATCCTCGGTTCTCGGCGGAATTCTGCTCGAAAATGATGCCATTAACGTGGTGTTGGAAGTTTTGCGGCCCGAAGATTTTTACCGCGAATCACATCGCAAAATCTTCCGGGCCATGATTGAGCTTCTGGACCGCAACGAGCCGGTGGACCTGATCACGCTCAGTGATTTTATCAAAGGCAGAAACGAGCTCGAAGCGGTGGGTGGGACTTCTTACCTGGCATCGCTCGCGGATTTTGTGCCTACCGCCGCTAATATCTCCTACTATGCTCGCATCGTCCGAGAGAAAGCGATCCTGCGCAGCTTGATCGGCGCCGCCACCGAGATAGCGACTCGAGGTTACGAAGAACAGGGCAACGTCGAGGAATTTCTCGACACCGCCGAAAAAGTGATCTTCGACATTTCAGAAAAGAAGATCAAGGCTTCCTTCGTATCAGTGGGAGAGATGATCAAAGACACGCTCAAGACAGTTGAGAAGCTGTATGAGCGCAAGGAAATGGTCACCGGCGTTCCAACCGGTTACGAAGACTTGGACAAATTAACCGCCGGTCTCCAACCGGCTGATTTAATCATCGTGGCAGGCCG
>JAJONK010000305.1 GCA_021323355.1 Deltaproteobacteria bacterium | reverse complement strand
CGATGGCGCCGAAATCGCCCGCTCGAGCCGCCGTGACCGGCCTCCATATTGGTTTTGAGCAGCACCCTGTTGTTGTCGGTTTTGAGATCGCGGAGCTTGGCCACCCATTTCGCCGGCTCCCAATACTGCACTTGGGAATCGTGTAAGCCGCCGGTGGCTAACAGGTTGGGATACTGCTTAGCCTCCACATTGTCGTACGGCGAGTACGAAAGCATGTATTGATAAACATCCTTTTGATTAGGATCACCCCATTCGTCGTATTCTCCGGTGGTCAGCGGAATACTAGGATCGAGCATCGTTGTGATCACATCGACAAATGGCACCTCGGCAACAATTCCCTTGAATAAATCCGGCCGCATGTTGGCGACTGCTCCCATCAGCAGGCCACCCGCGCTGCGGCCCATGGCGAAGAGCTTTTCCGGTCGGGTGAATTTCTCGCGGATCAGATATTCGGTGCAAGCAATGAAGTCGGTAAAGGTATTTTTCTTTTTCAAAAGCCTGCCGTCATCATACCACTGCCGCTCCAACTCTTGACCGCCACGGATGTGGGCGATGGCGAAAATAAATCCGCGATCGATCAGGCTCAAGCGCGGCGAAGAAAATGCAGGATCGATACTGGCGCCGTAGGAGCCGTAACCGTAGAGGAGCAGCGGATTCTCGCCGTCTCGCTTCAATCCCTTGCGGTAGACCAGAGAAATCGGTACCTCAACGCCATCCGGAGCGGTTGCATGCAGGCGCTCCGAATCATAATTACTTGAGTTGAAACCGCCCAATACTTGTTCTTGTTTCAGCAACGTCCGTTCGTGCGTGACCATGTCGTAATCATAAATCGACAACGGCGTCTTCATCGACGTGTACTCGTAGCGCAGGATGGTTGTGTCAAACTCCGGATTAACTCCGACATTGGCGCGATACGCCGGCTCATCGAACGGAAGATAATAGCCTTGTCCACCCGACCAGGGTATCACCCGGATCTGGGTCAGACCTCGATTGCGCTCCTCCAAAACCAGATAGTCCTTGAAAATCTCAAAGTCACCGAGATAGACATCTTGCCGATTTGGAACGATTTCTTGCCAATGCTCTTTGCCTATTTTTTCCACCGGCGTAACCATGAGACGAAAATTTTTCGCCTGATCATTGGTGCGTATAAGAAAGCGATCGGCGAAGTGATCGATTGAGTATTCGTGTTCGCGCTGCCGCGGTAAAAAGATTTTGAATTCGCCAAACGGATCTTGAGCCTCAAGATAACGATATTCCTGGCTGAGCGTTTGTGCCGAAACGATCATGAGATACTTTTTCGATTTGGTCTTGTAGACATAGGCCACATAAGTTTCATCGGATTCCTCAAACACCAGCTGATCGGTATCCGGCGAGGCTCCGAGCCTGTGGCGGTAAATCTGATAAGCGCGCAAGGTCTTTAGGTCCTGCCTGGCATAAAAAAGCGTCGAGTTATCGTCGGCCCAGGTGAGATTTTCCGTGACGTAGGGGATGACGACCGGCAACAGTTCCCCGGTCATGAGATTCTTGATGTAGATCGTAAAGATCCTTCGGCCTTGCGTATCCACCGCATACGCCATCAGATTTTGATCGGCGCTGAGGGCCCAGCCGCCGATGGAAAAAAATTCATGGCCCTGTGCCAGCACGTTGGCATCGAGCATGATCTCTTCCGGCTGATCCAGCGAACCTTTCCTGCGCGCGAAAATGGGATACTCTTTCCCCTGTTCGTAGCGGCTGTAATAGAAATAACCGTCACGTTTGTAAGGCACCGACATGTCGGTTTGGGCAATTCGGGATTTTATTTCTTCGAAGATCTTCTCCTCCAATGGCTTGGTATGAGCCATGATACGATCGGAATACTCGTTCTCGGCTTTCAGGTAAGCGATCACATCGGGATTATCCCGGTCTTTCAGCCAATAGTAATCGTCGACACGCAAGTGGCCGTGTTTTTCAAACTCGGCGGGAATTTTTTTCGCCATCGATTGCCTTTCCGGACTCCCGGGGCTTCCGCAAAAGAATGAACATCCCACGGGAGGTATCAGCATTGATTATGAAATAATCGCGGCAGCCGCAACCGGCCGCCAGCCTCTCCTAGCAGGCATCGCATTGACAGCTTGTTTTCACATCGGCTACTCTCGTCATCTCGATGCATATCTGTCTTCGTAAAATCGCATTCTTAGCGTGGACCATCTTCGCCGCCGCCATTCCCGGCGCGACTCACGGCCAGACAGCAAAAGCGATCGTGCTTGCATGGGACGGCACGGTTTCAACCTTTGTCGATGAATTGACTCGCCAAGGAAAGCTGCCCAATCTGGCAAAGCTTATTGCCGGCGGTGCTTTTGCCGACGATGTGAGGCCCGGATTTCCCTCAAAGACGGCGCCCGGCTTTGCCTCGCTGATGACCGGCGCTCCACCGCGCGTTACCGGTATTAGCGGCAATCGAGTGCCGCGCGAACCCCGCGCCGATTACACGATTCTTGACAGCATGGCTGGCTTTTCGGGGGCGCCTTTGCTTGCGGAGCCCATCTGGGCCGCTGCCCAACGCGCCGGCAAAAAGGTGGTGATCTCCCATATTCCTGCCTTTGCGGCAGAAAGTTCTGAGAACACGGTCCGATTCCACGGCTACAGCATGATCGCCGGACGGGATGGCATCGTCACACCGCGGCTGAGCAAGCCGCAGCCGGCGGCTTTATGGAACAAGCTGCCGGCCAGCAATGCGCCGGCGCTCGAAATCAGTTTCGCCGTGGCCGCTTCCAAATTTTTCGGTCTGCTCGTCGATGATCCGGGAGACGAACAGATTGGCTACGACACCTTGCTTCTGACCCGCAGCCGCAACGCCGAAGACATTGAAGTGAAACTCAAAAGCATTCCTGCCGGGGCCACAGGGGAGCTCTTCTGGAGCGGCCCGGTAGAAGTCAAAACCACCGGGGAACGTAGCGCCAGTGTTTATTTCAGGCTGTTCGAGCTCAGAGGCGACGGCAGCGATTTTTTTCTTTACTTCACCCGACCCGCCCGCGCCATGGTAATTCCCGAAGATGCGCTGGAGGGCGCCGGAGACACGGTACGTTCATTCATTGGCAACGGTGCGAGCATTCTCTATCAGCAGGGAAGCTTCGGTCGAACGATCCCCAGCGGCGGCAGTGGCGGCGCCGAAGCGAGATATCTCGAAACTGTGAGGTTCGCGCAGCATCAGCTTATGGAGACCAACCGCTGGGCATTGGCGCATCTACCCTGGGACCTGTTCTTTGCCTACACCCCGTTTCCGGATGAGAGCGAGCACCTCTGGCGCGGCTATCTGGACCCCGGGCTCTCGACTTACCGTAAAGAGGTCGCAGATCGGCTACGCCCGTTCTTGGAGCAGGTTTATAAAACCTCCGATGATCATTTAGGTCTTCTCTTAGCCGATCGCCCGGCGAACACGATCATCGCGGTGATTTCCGACCACGGCATGCAAGGGGCGAATAAACGTTTCGCGATCAATCGACTGCTACAACAGAAAGGGCTGTTAGTAATCGATGCACAAGGCCGGATCGATCTGTCTAAAACGAAAGTTCTCTATCCTTCGATCAACAATGGTTACTTGCTGATCAACTCGATGGATCGCAAGAACGGTATCGTCGCTGCCGAAGAACGTAAAGAACTCGCGCGTCAGGTAGGTGAGCTGCTCAGCGAGGTGCGCGATGGCGACCAACCGGTGGTCAAAAACGTATATGATGCCGAAATCCACGGCGCAGAAATGGGCATTGGCGGTCCTTCGGGCGGGGACGTCTACATCGACCTCGTTCCCGGCTACGATTTTGATCCGCGGACGACTCCGGAGCCGGTGATCACGCAAGTCGAACCTTACGGAAGTCATGGAGCCAGTCCGGAGCAAAGTTCGATGCGCACTCTCATGCTCTTTCAAGGCCCGGGAATCGCCGCGGCACGCCGGCTGCAAAACGTGCGCATTATCGATTTCGCTCCAACGCTTTCCGGATTGCTTGGTTTTCCTGCTCCAAAGAACTCAAGCGGCCGCGTGCTGCACGATGTTTCCGCCGCTCTGCATTGACACAGTTGTTGGCTTTCGCATAGTCTTAAACTCGTCAAACTCACCAGCGTCTCGAAGAACATTCGACGATGTCGAACCGATCAACTTGGGAACCAGCGTCCGTCGTCTCCCGTGAAGAAGTTCTAAAGCTTCATCATGAGGTCGCGGCGATGCCGGATCACTCGTTAAACATCCGCGAGGACATCTTCCGCATTGATGCCTTGGAAATGGCATGGGATATCGGGGTGGTCGTTTACGAGCCCTCCGATGCTACGAAAATTCCATTCGGGCCCGACGGCAATCGTATCGGCGTCTTCCTCCTTCACGGCGGCGTATCGGATTATAAATCGGTCGAGGGCATCGCTTGCATAC
>JAJONK010000304.1 GCA_021323355.1 Deltaproteobacteria bacterium | reverse complement strand
TTCTCATATCCAGGACAGCTCGCCACTCCGAATCTGCAAAACCCAAGTAGCGCACGAGGGAAATATAAGTCGGCCACTTATGGCATTTTTTTTGCGGTTTTGATCGCCTCATCGGCGCAGTTGTGTACCATCTTCCTGACGCGGCAGCCGTATGCTCATCCCTGAATCCAACACGCAGATGATTTTTTGATTGTCGTCTTAACGGGATTTTCTTCTTCCGGAAAGGAGACCGCTGCGATGCAGAGCAATATTGAGCCGACTTACACAGCCCGCTTGAGAAGCCGGCGTATGGAAGTCGAGAAAACTCTGGGACATCTTTCCACTGAGAGGCATCAGGTCGAAAGTAACACCGAATGGCTGAACGAGACCGCGTATAAGAGGCGTATAACTCTCCTTGATCGTGTCACCGCGTGGTACCGTAGCGAGATGGCTCAAATCGATAAAGCCCTAAACCGGGTCAAAGATAAGCGCTACGGTTTTTGCGTTGCTTGCCATAAGCCCATCGGGATGGAACATCTAGAGCTTTCGCCTGAATCAGAGTATTGCCCTTCATGTCAGTCGCTACAAGAACACTGAGCAGAATCAGCCCCTATTGCCAGCGGTACTCGACAACCGGCCTCGCAAAAACCGCTCGCTCGAACGCCTGAGATCTTCAACGGACCTGTCCGCACACAGCTCGAGGCAGACCTCTGCAGAACATTCTTCGAGCGGTTCCTCTATCGATTTCTGCTCCAAATAGATTTCCCAACGTCCGTCCGATACCTCATTTTCATTCATTGCCCGCTGACGTAAACGGGTCTGAGTAAGGCTGTCGGATGCGACACAATGCAAGAAGTACACGGGCACACGATGCCGCGCCGCAACGGCAGCGAGTTTCTCTCGGTAACGTCTTTGCGCGAAAGTGGCATCTAACAGCACGCTTTGGCCCTGTGAAAGGTTGCGATCGGTTTGCTCAAACATTTTATCATAGGTCTTTTCGGTGATTTCAGGGCTATAGACTCCCTGGTTGAACGGCACTCCCCTGCCGCTCTTACCCGTAAGCTCCTTGCGCACCACGTCGGAGTTGATCGCAACTATCCCGATTCGCTCACTTAGCTCACGGGCCAAGGTCGACTTGCCGCTGCCAGTCAGACCACAAACCACCACCACAAACGGTCTGTATGGGCTCCAGGTCTGTCGTCCGGCGATTGTGAAATATTTTACCGAGGCGGCGCTCGCGCCGGCGCGTAACACTTCGACCTTGCCGCGAATCAATGCGCGGTAACATTTATAGAATGGCAGCAAGACGGTAAGATTGAAATCATTGATGAGATCGCGATATCGCATCAGCAACGCTTCCCCCAAAGGGGCGCCGCCGCGAGCCTCCAAGTCCATCAACAAAAAGCCAATCTCCGAGGCGAGATCGCACAAACGCAGTTGCGGATCGAATTCTATGCAGTCGAAGATCTGAATTCCTTCCGACGCAAAACAGACATGCTCGCAATGCAAATCGCCGTGCCCGTCGCGGACCCAGCCGTCGGATGCGCGCCGCGAGATCAGTTCCCGGTTTTGCGCGAGGAAGTTGTCGCCGAACGCTTTGATGGCCGCAAAATCGTCGAGGTCGATAGCGTTGCCGATAAGCTGTTCGACGTCTTTCAGATTATCGCGCCATTGCTTTGTCACTGTATCGAAGTGGGCAGCCGCGCCGGCGGGATTCAACTGTTTGGCATGGGCATGAAAGGTAAATAGAACCTGGGCGAGAGAGCGCATCATGTCCGGTGTGACCTGCGCCGACTCCAGCAGCAGGGGTAACATGCGTGCATCCGGTAAACGCCGCATCACCAGGGTGAACTCTAGCGGATTCTCGCTGGCGCCAAGCCGCCATCCTGCTACGTCGCGCCCGATCGGCAGCACTCCAAGGTACACCGATGGGGCCAACCGTCGATTAAGAGTCAGCTCTTCGTTGATGTAGTAGCGCCGCTTGCCGAGCGTGGTGAAGTCCAAAAAGGAAAATCGTACGGCCTTTTTGATCTTGTAAACCAGATCACCGGCGAAAAAGAGGTGCGAGATGTGGGTTTCTTTGTGGGTTACTTCGGCCGGGCAGTTGGGATAGAAGCTCGGCTTTAGCATCGCTGAAATTAGCTCGTTTTGTCGATTCGGCTCCTGCTCCTGACCATCCGTCTGCTGCACTTTATCCATACCACTTCCTCGAGTGCGAACTTCGCAATAGAAATGCCACCGCAATACGAACATTTCTATGGCAGTTTATTGCTTGAACATACCTGCGGGATGGTTAAACCTGCAGATGCGGGTTGCAGGCAAGAGCTAAGCAAGACCCAAGGAATTTCGACTTCTTCAATTTTTCAATTGAGGCGAAGCGAAGCTGATATCGGGGAGCTTTGCCGCGTGCTTGCGGGCTTGGACCGTATGCTCCATCAACCAATGCCGACGATGTGTTGCTTTGCAAACTGCCGCGCCTCTCTGAGATTGAAGGTGAGAGCTATAGCTGTAGTTTTCGGACCTAAGAAAACTTTGCCGCAGACATCTTGGATTTGCGTGCCAAAACGATAAACTTCGTGTACCATTTTCAGTAGGTGTAAACTGCAGCGCGGCAGGTCTAATCATGCAAAAACAATCAGTCCCTTCGAAAACTTACAACACCAGCGTCGGCGTGCTGGTAGGTGGCGGACCCGCGCCGGGAATCAATGGCGTTATCGGAGCGGTTACCTTGGAAGCGCTCAATCGCGCTCACAAAGTGATCGGCCTCTACGATGGATTTCAGTGGTTGATGCGCGGCGACACAACGAGGACCAAGGAACTGCAGAAAGATGAGGTCTCGCGCATTCACTTCCAGGGCGGATCGATCCTCAATACGTCGCGCGCTAACCCCACCAAAAAGGCGGAGGATGTTGAACGGGTGGTCGCCACCTTGGACAGTTTAGGGATCGGTTACTTAGTAACCATCGGCGGCGACGATACCATGTATGCCGCAAGCCAGGTTGCCAAATATGCCGCCGGACGCATCCGGGTCTGCCATGTTCCCAAGACCATCGACAATGATTTGCCGCTTCCTGGCGAGATACCGACATTTGGCTTCGAAACCGCCCGTCAAGTTGGCAGCGCTCTCGTGCAAAACTTGATGGAAGACTCCCGCACCACCGGCCGCTGGTATTTCGCCGTGGTTATGGGGCGTACAGCCGGGCATCTGGCTCTCGGAATCGGCAAGTCCACCGGCGCCACCCTGACGATAATTCCGGAGGAATTTCCCGCCACGGTGCATCTCGAAAGCGTCTGCGACATACTCGAAGGCGCGATTTTGAAACGCAGCACGTTGTGGAATCGTTCCGATGGTGTGGCTGTTATCGCCGAAGGTTTGCTCGAGAGAGTCCCGCCTGAGGAGCTGCAAAGCATCCAAGGGGTGCGCATCGCCCACGACAGTTATGGGCACTTGCGCCTGGCCGAGCTTGACCTCGCGTATATATTGAAAACCCTTGTCGAGCATCGCTTCGCCAACCGCGGCTCTTCGATGAGCATCGTGCACAAAAATATCGGTTACGAGCTCCGTTCGGCGGCGCCGATTGCGTTCGACTGTGACTATGTGCGCACCCTTGGCTATGGCGCGGTAGAGTTCCTACTCAATCCTGACGCCAAGATTGCGAGTCTCACCGGCGCTCTCGTGTGTCTAGTGGATGGAGAATTGAAGTATCTCGATTTTACCAGCTTGCAAGATTCCAAAACCGGCAAAACTCGCGTTCGCTCGGTCGGAATTAACAAGCCCACCTACAAGGTAGCGCGCGAATACATGATTCGGCTCGAGCACGAGGACTTTGCCGACAGTGAAAAGCTCCGGCTGCTGGCGCAGGCAGCCTCGTCGAAGGACAAACTTTGCTCGCCTGAGGAGTTCAAAAGCCGATATCAATATCTAACAACGGATCTTCTCGGCAGCGTCTAGCCGATCATAGCTTAAAGATAAAAGGGGGGATCGATGGCAACTAGGGTCGCAATCAACGGGTTTGGCCGGATCGGCAGATTGGTCTTACGGTCAATCCTGCAACGTTACAAAAAAGATTTAGCGGTTGTTGCAGTCAATGACATGGCCGATCTCCATACCAACGCTCACCTGTTTCGCTACGACTCGACCTATGGCATATACCCCGGAACCGTTGAAGCCGGCGAACAAGAAAGCGATCATCACGGCACCGGCGACACACGAAGACATCACCGTGGTTCTGGGAGTAAACGACTCACAATATAATCCACGTCAGCATCACATCGTGTCCAACGCCTCGTGCACTACCAATTGCCTGGCGCCGGTGGCTAAGGTCCTGCACGATACCTTCGGCGTTGAACGAGGTTTGATGACCACGATCCATGCCTATACCAACGATCAGCGCATTCTCGATCTGATGCATAAGGATTTGCGCCGGGCGCGCGCGGCCGCCGTTAACATCGTCCCGACCAGCACCGGCGCGGCAAAAGCCATCGGCTTGGTCATGCCGGAATTGAAAGGCAAGCTGCACGGCCTCTCGCTACGCGTGCCGACGCCTACTGTATCGGTGGTCGATTTGGTCGTGAACTTAAAAAAACCGGCGTCCGCAGATAACATTAATAAAGCCCTAAAGAACGCCGCCTCTGCAAAGATGGCCGGCTATCTCGCGTATTCCGATGAACCCTTGGTTTCCAGCGACTTTCGTGGCAATCCTGCTTCTTCGATCGTTGACGGCTTATCGACGGTCGTACTGGAGGATAAAATGGCTAAGGTACTTTCGTGGTACGATAACGAATGG